>NZ_JAMYOQ010000010.1:0-215909 GCF_040319905.1 Mesorhizobium sp. M0833
CGACCGGACACAAGACCAACTTAAACGCGACGCACGCGTGATCAAGGACCAGATAAGATGACCGACAAATCCGCAGCCGAACTCGAACGCGATGCCGACATTGCCCGTGCCAAGATAACGGACACGGCAGACTCGATCCGGAGCAAGATGACACCAGGTCAGCTGATCGACGAATTCACCGGGATGTTCAGCGGCGAGGGATCCGCCATGCTCAGCAATCTTAAGACTCAGGTCAGGGACAATCCGTTGCCGCTTACATTGGTCGGCGCGGGCCTAGCCTGGCTGATGCTAGGCAAGGGCACGTCGGTAGACAGTTCAGCACTTGGTGCCTATTCGACCGGCAGGGAACCTGACGGCACCCGAAACTTCTCTGACCAGAGGGGCTTGGGCGGGGCCTGGCAGGACTCACGCGGCGATGAGTACGGTGCCGAGGGCGAAGGTTCCGCCGGCTCCATGCTCTCCGATACCGCCCGCTCGGTTGCGTCCGTGGCAGGCGGTGCGGCCGAGGCTGTGGCAGACGTTGCGAGCGGCGCCAAAGAAAGATTGAGAAGCACAGCCGGGCAGGTCGGCTCGGCCGCCACCGATAGGACGGGGCGGGTGCGGCAGTCGGCTCAGGACCTGTTCCAGCGCGAACCTCTGGCAATGGCCGCGGTAGGCCTTGCCGTGGGCACCGCCATTGGCGTGATGCTGCCTCACACCGCCGCTGAGGACGCGCAACTCGGCCCCTACCGCGACAAGCTTCGTGACAGTGCCGAGGAAGTCTTTGAAGAAGGCGTGGAGCAAGCCAAGCAGGTCGCCGCCGAAGCATATGAGACTGTAAAGGAAGAGGCTGACCGACAGGGTTCCAGCGGCGACGCCGAGACGTTGGTCGACCGCGTCGAGAAAGTCGTGAAAAAGACGGCAAGCAAAACCGAGGAAGCCATTCGCGATCGTTTGCCGGAGACCGACGAGGCTCCCAAATCGAACGAGTCTCCCGAAACGACGTGATTGCGCTACGGTCGTTCGTGGCGACTCCGACCGCGGTCGCCTCGCGGTTGGAACATCGAAGTCGGCTAGGAGCCCGCAACCTTCCGCTGACAAATGTGATTGCGGCGCTCAAGTCATTAGCCGAGGCGCTCCGGTCCGTTCCGATTCTTCGCTCTAAATCCGTTCGGTTCTTCGGCTCCATGAGGCGTGTCTGCCCACGGCGTGGCACGCAATTCTCAGCAGCACTGTCCAATTCTGAAAAAAACAACCACCCCGTCAATTCGACTGGGACGACGACGTCGAGATTGCACTCGGCCCACTCGCCAAAGAAGCTCATATCCGAGATGCCCGCGAAACAATCCGCACAGCAGATTACCGGGCATAGCGGCGCTCGGCGATGTCCGACTGATCGCGGGCAGCCTCGCCGATGCGGGCCGGTTCCGAAAGGTTCGTCGGCAACTAAGGCATCGAGCCGAAGGCGGTGACGATTGCCGGTCCCGGCAAACCGGCATCGGTAGACTGCCGGCAGGGTTTGATCTCGACCGGGCGAGCAACGATGTCATTTCAGCGAATAGAGGTAGGCAGCGACGTCCCGCGCCTCCTGCTCCGAAATCCTTGTCGAAGGCATTGCCGCGTGCGGATTGATCTCCCTTGCGGCCCGTATCCAACGGACCATGTTTCGCGGGTTGTTGGACAATACGCCGCCGATATAGACCCGGGTGGCCAAGCTGGCGTCGAGGCGTGGACCGACCATTCCCTGCGCGCCGGGAACGCCGGTGATCGTGTGGCATCCAGCACAGCCATTGGCCATCATGATGGGTATAGCGCGGGCGCCAACACCGCCGGTTGCATTGTCGGCCTTCTGCTCCACTCGACGGCTTTGCTCGAAGTACAACGCGATCCCGGCCAGGACTGCAACGAGCAAGACAATTGCTGCGGCGCCGAGTATGGGTCCGGACGGAGTAAAGCGCGATGTGGCGCGCACACCGATGCTGCTGGTGGCATTGTCCGTTTTATGCGCGACCCTGATGAGGCGCTCCGGCCACAACGTCAGCGCCGTCCAAGCTGCGGCCAGCACGACAATTGCCGTCCCGGCACCAATGACCAGCTTAGACAGCTTGGAGCGCATGCGACGTCTCCCATCTTCTCTGTCCACTGGAGCGGATCCACAGGCCGGCCAGCAGCAAAGCCGCGCCGCCATAGATCAGGCCGGCCGGAACCCACATCACCAGACCGGCGAGCTGCTGGTCCTCGAGCGGACTAAGGTTCCACAATTTCGCACCGGCTGCGTTCACCGGATACCACAGCCTTGGCGAGACCAGCAGCAGCACCCCGAGCAGGCCGGTATGCAGCGAGGTGAAGAAGAGGTGCATGACTGCGCTGCCATAGGCTTGTTCGCGGCCTGAACGCGGCAGCAGCACCCACCAGAACAGCAGCCCTGTGCCGAAGAAGCAGGCATGTTGCGCATAATGCAGGACACCCCGTGCAAGCGCCGCCTCGAACAGCGCCGGAACGTGCCACGCCCATATCGCGACGCCGTGCAGGAAGGTCGCGGCAACAGGGCGGCTGATGGCGGCCCAAACGGTTCGAAGCATCTTCGCCTGCCCGGCTGCGCCAAATGCCAGCCGCAGCTTGATCGGCAATGCCCACATCATCGCCGCCGCCGGACGGGAGGCGACCAGCAGGGGTGCCACCACCGCCATCAACAGCTCATGCTCGATCATGTGGGCGGTGAAGACGCGCTCACCCAATGCATGGAGCGGACTGACCAGTGCTGCCGCCAAAATGGCCCAGCCGGTCGCGAACAGCAGGGCTTGTCGCATCCGCAACGGGCGGCTGCGGGCGCTCCGCCGCCACAGCCGAAAGGCGCCTGCCGCGTAAAGCAGTGCGACCACGCCTAGCGGCAGCGTGATCGGCAACGCCAGTGTCCAGCCGGCCTGCGGGGCACCGGCACCGTAGCAGATCGAGGTCGAGAAAAGCGCGTCGAAGCTCATCGCAGACAGCCGTCGAGAATGAGCGAGGCGGCGCCTTGCATGACGATTACCAGCGCAAACAGCAACGCGCTGAGAATGCCGATATTGGCGACGAAATCTTCAGTGCCGCGCGCACGGTCCGGTTTAAAGGCGGCGCCACCTTGCTGTCGCGCCCGCCACGACAGCGCCCCGCCGAGCAAGGCCAGCACCGTCAGCATCAGCGCAACGACCGGTATGACAGGAATGCCGTGGGCGCACTGCCACTCCACGACCGCGTAATTCAGCTGCGTCGACACCGCCCAGGCCAAAGGCCCGGACAACAGCCCGCCCCATGATGTGCCCAAGCGAAGCGCACGCATCTCAGTCAAGCCTCGGCATCCAATAGATCAACAGATAGATCGGGATCCAGGTCGCGACCACGAAATCCCAGTAGAAGACGTTGTCGCCAACATCCCCGAAACGCCGGCCGCTATAGCCATGGCGCGTGAACATCAGGACCGTCAGCACCAGCGTGTCGCCGACGTCGGTGATCAGGTGTGTGGTGTGGAGGCCGAGCAGGACCCACAGCATTGAGCCGTACGCATTGGTATCCCAATAGATGTTGAGGGCCGGAAATTCGAACCACCGCACGACAAGCGGTGCGATACCGAGCAGCGTCATGACGATCAGGCCGATGCGCACGGGCACCATGGCACAGGCTTCGGCGTAGCGGTTCAGTATGTGATTGGGCACCACGCTGGCGAGCAGCAACAGTGTGACGATGGTGCCTGGCCAATGGTTGGGCGGCGGCACGCCCAATGGCCAGTCGGGCGACAGATAGGCGAGGTAAAGATAGGCGCCTGCGGCGAGCGCGAAGCCGGTGCCCTCCAGCGCCATGAAAGCGAGAGTGCCCCACCAGGTCGGGCTGCGCGGTCCGATCCCGAAGGTCGGGAGTTTGGAAAGATCGGCGGCAGGACGCTGTTTCATTCCTCATCCTCCGGATCGCCTTTCGGCCAGAACCAACCGATCAAAGTGATGGCGATTGGCCCGGCTCCCCAGACCACCGCCCACGGGCTGAAGATCGAATAGAGAAAGGTGGCGCCGACGGCGAGCGCGGCGAACAATGGCCAGATCGACGGCGTCGCCGACTTCTCGCGCACATCTGGATGCGCCTCTGCCACCGTCGAAATGACAAGTTCGCGCGCGTCGACGCGAAGCCCGGTCGCGACAGGCAGCGTGTCACGTTCGGCCCAGAGCGGCTCGGAGTGGGTAACCACCGGAATCCGAGCGAAATTATAGCTCGGCGGCGGGGAGCTTGTCGCCCATTCAAGCGTGCCCGCATTCCAGGGATTGTCCCCGGCCGGGGCGCCCCTCGAGGCGCTGTACACCAGGTTTATGGTGAACAGAACGAAGCTTAGGAACAGGACGACCGCGCCGGCTGTGATGAACAGGTTGATGTTGCCCCAGCCGAGCTCCACCGGATAGGTGTAGACCCGGCGCGGCATGCCCCACAGGCCGACAATGTGCATCGGAAAGAACGCCGCATTGAAGCCTATGAAGGCAAGCCAGAAGTGCCAGCGTCCAAGACGCTCGCTCATCATCCGGCCGGTGATCTTGGGGAACCAGAAATAGGTCGCGCCAAGCAGCGGGAACACCGACCCGCCGATCAGCACGTAGTGGAAATGCGCGGTAACGAAATAGGTGTCGTGTACTTGCAGGTCCAATGGCACCGACGCCAGCATCACGCCGGTCAGGCCGCCCGCGACGAACGTGAAGAAGAAGCCGAACACGAACAGCAGCGGCGTCCTCATTATCGGGCGTTCGTCCCACAATGTCGCCAGCCAGCAGAAGATCTGCAGCCCGTTCGGGATGGCGATCAGCATGCTCGAGGCGGTGAAGAAGCTCGCGCCGAGCTTGGGCAGGCCGGTTGCGAACATGTGGTGAACCCACAGGCCGAACGACAGGAAGCCGACCGAAATCAGCGACAGAACCATGCCCAGATAGCCGAATACCGGACGCCGGGCGAAAGCGGCGATGATCGAGGACACCATGCCGGTGGCCGGCAGGAAAATGATGTAGACTTCGGGGTGGCCGAAGAACCAGAACAGGTGCTGGAACAGCAGTACGTCGCCACCCTCGGCGGGATTGAAGATATGGGTGCCGACCAGACGGTCGAGGATCAGGAAGGTCGACGTGATCATGACCGCCGGCATGGCGAACACGATGACGAAAGAGGTGACCAGCATCGCCCAGACATAGAGCGGAATCTTGTCCAGCGACATGCCCGGCGCGCGTTGCTTCAGCACGGTAACGATGGTGGCAACCGCGACCGCCAACGACGACACTTCGGTATAGGTGATCATCTGCGCCCACACGTCGGAACGCTTGCCTGGTCCGAATTCAGGACCGGACAGCGGCACGTAGGAAAACCAGCCGACGTCGGGCGCCATGTCGAGTGCAAACGACACCCAGGCGAAGAGGCCACCGGAGAGATAAATCCAGAAGCTGAATGCATTGAGGCGCGGAAAGGCGATGTTGCGGGTGCCGACCATCAGCGGCACGAGATAGATGCCGGTCGCCTGAACGATTGGCACTGCAAACAGGAACATCATGGTCACGCCGTGCATGGTGAACAGCTGGTTGTAGCGGTCCGGCCCGATCAGCCCGCGCTCCGGCCCCGACAGTTGGATGCGCATGGCAACTGCGCTGAGGCCACCGAGGCACAGGAAGACAAAAGCGGTGATCAGGTACCGCCGCGCGACAATTTTGTGGTCGACGCTCGAGAGCGCACCGATGATGCCCGGCACGGTCTGCCATGTCCGCGCCAGCCAGCGCTCGAGGCTGGCGTCGTCGAGGCCGGTATCGCGAGGGCCGTCGCGCTCGGGAGCCAGGTCACCCTTTTGTGCTGCGGCGCGTTGCTGGGCGAGGTCTCGCCCATGGGCTAGGTCGGCGCTGCTCATTTCAAGCCCTCGAGATAGGCTACCATCGCATTCAGCTCGTCCCCGTTCAGTCCCACCACGGGCATGTGGGCACCTGGCTTGATCCCTTGCGGATCGGCTATCCAGGCTGCGAGATTGCCGCGGCTCATCGCCAGCGTTCCGGCAGCGAGCGTCCGCCGGCTTGCGATATGTGTAAGGTCGGGAGCGACCGTACCGCCGGCGATGGTGCCGCCGATCTTGTGGCACATCACGCATGGTCGTTTGAGGAACAGGTCGTGGCCGGTTTGGGCCTCGGTCGACACGGGAGCAGCTGCCGGCCGCAGCTGATCGTTCAGCCACGCGTCGAAGACGGGCCGAGGTTCGGCGATGATGAAGGTGCTCATATTGGCGTGCTGCGCGCCGCAGAACTCGGCGCACTGGCCGCGATAGACGCCGGGCTTGTCAGCCTTCAGATCGAGAACGTTCTCGTGGCCTGGAATGAGGTCCAGCTTGCCCGAGAGGTTCGGCACCCAGAAGGAATGGATGACGTCGGTCGAGGTTACTACAAGCCGCACCGGCTCGCCCGCCGGGATGTGGATTTCATTGGCGGTCGTCAGGATGCGGTTCGGCTGATCGTTTTCGTAGCGCACCTCCCACCACCATTGATGCCCGGTCACCCGGATCGTCAGCGCCGCATCCGAGCCGATGGCGGCAAGCGTCCGGTTAGCGAAGTAGCTCAGCAGCGTCAGGCCGACCAGGATCAGGGCGGTAGCGGCGAGTGCGGCGACGACAATTCGCATCTTGCCGCGCTCGGCGGCAGCGTCGAGGACAAGCGGATCGCCGACCGGCGCGGGGCGTCGGGCCAATGGCAGGATCAGCACCGCCATCACCAAAAGCCAGACCACCGTGCACAATGCTGTGAAGAACCAGATCAGCCATGCAAGCTCGCCCGCGGCCGGGCCTTTTGGGTCAAGCGCGGATTGCCAGCCGCTGCATCCTGCAAGGAGCAGCATGCAGGCTGCGCCGCAGCACACGCTGCAGACAAGGCGGATCACGGCGACTTCCCCAGAGTCGCGGCATCCGGCAGGCGATTTTCGGACGGATGGGGCATCATGTCGTCGTCGCGGCTCGGCGCAGCCGATTTCGGCGCGTTGCCGCTCAACGCGCGGACGAAGGCGGCAAGCTCCCAGATCTGGTCGTCCGGGATCTTGTCCCGGAAGCTCGGCATGCCGTTTGGCCGACCGTCCCTGATCGTGGCGTGGATGCTTTCGATCGAGCTGCCATAGAGCCACTTCTGGTCCATGAGCGCCGGGCCCATGCCGCCACCGCCGTTGGCATGGCAGCCGGAACAGTTGAACCAGTTGAACAGACGCTTGCCCTCGCTGAGGTGGAAGGCGTTGGCCTCGAACACTCCGGCCTTGTTGTTGGACGAGGCTGGCCGCTGGCCGCCCGGCTCGAGGGCTGTGACGGCTGCCGGTTGGTCGCCCGAGCCGAGCGCCGACTGTGGACGCGTGTCGCGTTCCTCACGCTGGCAAGCGGCAAGAACGAGCATCGCCGACAGCACGCATGGAAGGCCGGGGTTCATCGCGCTGCCGCCCCGGCGACGTCGAGGCGAGGCACGTCATATGCCGCCAGGATTGCATCGATCTCGGCGCGGTGTTTGGCGAGCGCTGCGTCTACCTCGCTGCGCAGCGCATCGTCGTCGTGGCGCACGCCCATCGAGATGTCGTAGATCATCGGCAGCAGCGGACCGTCGACGCGCGGTGCAACCGGCGTAATCCGCAACGGTACTTTTTGCCTGGCACCGAAGTAGCCGGCCAACGGCCCCCAGACGACGGCCATATCGATGTCGCCATTCGCGACCGCCTCAATGATGCGCGCTGGCGGGTTCGGCGCCGAATAGTCGCCATAGACGGGGAAACCGACGAGATGGCCGACGATGCCGCGACTGCCGAGCGCCTGGACGGGTGGCGAGTTGGCGCCGTCGTCGCCGATCAGCTGGACGCCGATGTGCAGATCGCGCAGGCGAGGATCGTTGAAGGACGCGATTTCCGGCGCATCTCTGCGTGTCACGAAGACGTAGGAAGACCGGTAGTAGGGCGCGGTGGTGCGCAGCATCTCGAGATTGGTGGGCGTGCCGGGCACCAGATCGCACAGGCCGGCTTTCAGCGTGTTGCGGACGAAGCCGCGCCGCTGAGCCCACCACGTGTAGGAAATAGTCGCGCCAAGCTCCCGGCCGACGAGTTCGGCAATCTTGTTTTCAAAGCCCTGCCTGGCGGCATTGGAGAACGGCATGTTGTTGGGATCTGCGCAGATCCTCAACTCGCGCGCATCGGCAACGGCGGCGACAAGCGAGAGCGCCAGTGCGCCAACCGCGCCGGCAAGCCGCCGCGAACGCGTTTTCCGGGAGCACATAACGCGGCCGATCGTCTCAAGGCAGCCGGAACACATACAGCGTACCTCCCGGCGTGGTTACATCCTTCAGATCCTTCATGACGTTGACGAAGCCGAGCGCGGCGGTGGCGTCGCGCGGGTCGAGATCGCCGGATACGATCGCACCGGCCCAGCCGCCGACGCCCGAAAGAACCGCAACATATTGGTGCCCGTCCGGGCCGCGATAGGTGATCGGCTGGCCGATGATGCCGGACGACGTCTTGAACTGCCAAAGCAGGTCGCCGGTCCTGGCGCTGACTGCCTTGAACCAGCCTTCCATCGTGCCATAGAACACGACGTTGCCGGCGGTGGCGACGGCGCCGCTCCACACCGGAAAGTTCTCCTTCAGGCTCCACGCCGGTTTGGCGGCGGCGACATCCCAGGCAGTAAATGCACCGCGATTGCCGCCCGGCCCGGGAATCATGCGCACGTTCATGCCGACATAGGGCGTGCCGGCGATGTAATTCACCTCGACGCCTTCTTCGTCCATGCACATGTTATTATGCGGGATGTAGAGCAGGCCGGTCTTGGGCGAGAACGCCGAAGGTTGCCAGTCCTTGAGGCCCGATGCGGTGGGACAGATGTCGCGGACGACCTTGCCGGTGCCGGTCTTCTTGTCCGGATTTACAATCAGCCGGCCGGTCTTCAGGTCGACGCCCTTGCTGGAATTGACAGGCCCGAACGGCACTGCCGACAGTACTTCGCCCGTAGTGCGGTCCAACAGATAGACGTAGCCGTTGCGTTCCGGTCGGACCAGCACCTTGCGGGGCTTGCCCTGCCAGGTCATGTCGAGCAGCACCTGTTCGTTGATGCCGTCGTAGTCGTGCAAATCGTGCGGGGTCCATTGGTAAAACCATTTGGCTGCGCCGGTGTCGGGATCGCGGGCAAAGATGCCGGCGGTCCATTTGTTGTCGCCGGGCCGCAGATCCGGATTCCACGGACCGGGATTTCCGGTGCCGTGGAAGATCAGGTTGAGGTCCGGGTCATAGGAGATCCAGCCCCACACATTGCCGCCCCCGATCTTCCAGGCGTCGGGCGGCCACGATGTCACCCCGAGATCCTTGCCCTTGTCCATGTCGTAATGCGGCTTGAAATCGGGGCCGATCAGCACCTCGGCGTCCGGGCCGGTATTGTAGGCCGTCCAGACGACGTGCCCGTCGCCGGCGTCGAGCGCCTTGATCCAGCCGCGTACGCCCATTTCGCCGCCGGAATTGCCGACCAGTACCTTCCCCTTCACCACCAGCGGCGCCATCGTGATGGTCTCGCCGATATTGATGTTGCCGATATGGGTGTTCCAGACCGGTTTGCCGGTTGCCGCATCGACGGCGATGGCATGACCATCGAGCGTGTTGAAATAGATGCGCCCGTCGAAGAAGGCCGCACCGCGGTTGACCACGTCGCAACAGGCAACTCCCTGCGCGGCGGGCTCGGGGTTGGGCTCGAATTTCCACTTCATCGGCGCGCCGGGCTTGGTAAGGTCAAGCGCATAGAGGATGTTGGGAAACGGCGTCACGATGTACATCGTGTTGCCGACGACCAGGGGCGCAGCCTCCTGGCCCTTGTTGACGCCGGTCGAGAAGCTGAAGGCCACCTGCAGGTCTTTGACGTTGTCTTCGGTGATCTCCGCAAGTTCGCTGTAGCGGGTCGAGGCGTAGTTCTTTGCCGGCATCGCCCACTGGCCGTCGTCGGGCGGAGCAGCTGCGGCCGGCGGATTTATCGCAGGGCCTGATAAAGACTGAGCAACCGCCGCCGTCATCAGTGCAAACCCCGCCAGCAGCGTCCATCCCAGCTTCGCAGCCATTGGCCTGTTTCCCCCTTTGGCTGACACACGAGTTTTCGCCGCCACCTGTCGCCCTTTCCTCATTTGCGCATCGAGCCGCCGACCCCGGCGCCAAGCTCCGCCGCCACGTCCGCCTCGCTTCCGGCACACAATGGATGGCCCCAGCCGGAGGCGCTCTTGCCGCCGGGATCGAGGTCGTAAATGATAGCGTCCTTGCGGTTTGGGTTGACGCCTGCCGGTACCTTGTCCAGCCCGAGCGCGGCGCGCACACGCCAGGCGACATTGTGGTCGGCACAGGGGGAATCGCCGCTTATCCCGAGGGCCCCGACGATCCCCTTGCCGTCGTAGAGAGCCAGGCCGCCGCCAAACACGACGACACCGCCGATAGGCTTTCCCAGCAATGGATCGCTGGAGCTTCCAAACGTCGAAGGATCGCCGGCATAGGCCACCGCTGGATTGACCGGATTGGTGGCCTGCAGGCCGAATAGAGGACCGCCGGGCTGCACCGGCGCATAGAGGTTCGCGGTGGACAACGCCATGTGGGCGAGGCTGAGCCCGTTGGCGGTATTGGCTTTTTCGGCGGCGATCAGCCGGCTGCCAGGCCACTGGGCGTCGGCGGTAGGCCCACTGAAGGCGACGGCGCAGACAGTTCCGTCGCGAGCCACGACTGCCGCCCATTCATTAGTGTCGAAGCCGCCATTGCCGGGACCGCCGCTGGATTTGACGTTGGCCTTGAGGGCGGCCAGCAACTTGTCATGGTCGGCCGGGCAAGGTGCTTGAGCCCAAGCCTTTTGCTGGACGGCGCCGATCGTAAGCAGGAACAGACATAATGCTACCGAGACAATCCGATGGCGATCCATTAGCTGCGCCGTCTTTGTTGAACACTCTCCAACGCGTAGGAGGCGCAGAAGTGCCAAAGGGAACGAAATAAATATCGGATTCGGTCGGACAAACTCGGGCGACCGGAACTCGGGACAGCCGATCTGGGTGTTGGCACTCAACCGGAAATCGGAGTTATTCTTGCGATGGTCCAGGCGCCGTCGGAACAGAGCAGCACTTCTGGCAGTTGTGTCGAATGCTGTCCGCAGTCGAGCAACTGGCTCAATCGGTGAAAGAGCGACGAGCTATCTTGTTCGTTGGAGCCGGGGTGTCGATGAGCGTCGGCTTGCCGTCTTGGCAAAAGCTCATCGAACACATGCAAAACGAGCTCGGCCTTGACGAGGACATGATCGGCGCACCGGAGGCCAGCTATCAGGCGCTTGCCGAATATTACCGGCTGAAGCAGGGGAGCCTCGGCCCTTTGCGCAGTTGGATGGATCGTGAATGGAGCGTCTCGCGGGAAGAAGTGCAGCGGTCGGCAATCCACAAGCTCATCGTATCGCTCGATTTTCCGATCATCTACACCACCAATTATGATCGCAACCTCGAGGTTGCCTTCGAGATTCATGGCCGGCCCTTTGTGAAGGTGGCCAACGCAAAGGACTTGCCCAAGACGACCGGCGAGGTGACGCAGATTATCAAATTCCACGGCGATTTCGACGACGACAAATCGCTGGTCCTGGCGGAGACCGACTATTTTGACCGGCTTTCGTTCGATTCGCCGCTCGACGTGAAGTTTCGCGCCGACGCACTGGGGCGCACCATCCTGTTCATCGGCTACAGCATGTCTGATATGAACATCCGTCTGCTGTTGCACAGGCTTTGGCAGACCTGGCGACGGTCTGGCTACGAGAAGAGCCGCCCGAAATCCTTCATCTTCATGTCGCAGCCGAGCATCGTCCAGGAGGCTGTTCTCGGCCACTGGGGCATCGATATGCTGACCGAAGAGGCCGACGATCCTGAGGACGCGCTGCTCGCGTTCCTGAACGAACTCAAGGATAGGGTGGGCCGGCCAGACAGCGCGTGAGAAAACCTGCGGAAAGCGGATTGGTCCGGCAGTGGAACCGACTGATCCGATGTGAGTTCGGGAGGACTAACGTATCCGGGACCGAGCCTGAATGGGCGCACGCAAACACAAGCGAAGAATGCATACCAAACACGACCTGTCGGCCGAGTTGGCCTATGAGATCGATTTTTTTGCCCGCAGGTGCGGCCTGACGAGGGACGAAGCACTCAAGACGATGCGAGATGCCGGCCGGTTGAAGGACAGCGCGAAGGCATCTTACGAAACCGGGGCGAAGTAGCGGCGTGGATCCCGCTTCGTGGACGGCTTTTGTCGGAACGGTCATCCTAATGCAGATGCCGCCGGGGCCCGACAGTCTGCTGGTGATTGCGCGCGGCATCGGGCAGGGCCGTGATATTGCCCTGTTCACCGTCCTCGGAATGACCCTCGGCGCCGGTATGGTCCAGCTGCCGCTCCTTGCCCTCGGCATATCGTCGCTGCTCCAGGCATCGCCGCTTGCCTTTGCCATGCTTCGCTGGGCGGGTGCAGCTTATCTCGTTTGGCTTGGATCGCGTCTGGTGCTGTTGCCCTCAGCCAGCGTCGCCGTCGAGGAGGCGCGCAATGTCGGACCGCTTGTGGCCGCACGCGAAGGAATGATCGCCAATCTGATAAATCCTTGGCCGATAACCTTTATGGTGGCATTCCTTCCGCAGTTCGTCGATCCTGCTCGCGGATCGGTCACGCTGCAATTGCTGCTGCTCGGTGGCACCCAGAAAATGACCGGTGTGCTGGTGCTGGGCACATATGCACTCGCATCCGGCACGCTCGGGGCCTGGATTATGAAACGACCGAAGGTAAGGCTCTGGCAGCAGCGGGTGGCAGGCTGCGTCGTCGTCGGTCTCGGTATCCGCATGGCAGTCGGTGGTGGCGCGCACCGCTGAGGATCGAGCGATGCAGCGGCCGCCGATGGAACATCCGCCGACAATTTTCGTTGACATGCTCCACAAGGCGAAGAGGTCGAGCATGTCGAAGTTCCAAGCCGCTACCCCGGAGCGTTTGCAGCAGCTCAGGCTTGAGGCCACGGCGCACTTTGCGCCACTCATACTGCGCGAGGCGCTGGTGCGTCTCTGCCGGGCTTGCGGAAGCGATAGCCTCGAACGTTTCGAGAAGACCATGGTCGACCAAATCGAGGCATTGCGTGACGAAAAGGCCGATTTCGACACGATGAAGGAATTTGCCATCGAACAGCTCTATGGCTGGATTCGAGAAGTCAGGTCTTCACCGGACATGACACAGCCGCTGGAGAGCGTAGATACCCGAAGGACCCCCGGCCGCTCTGAAGAGCCGCAAACGCTGGAAGACCAGTTGCAGGCAGGCCTGGAAGATTCCTTCCCGGCAAGCGACCCACCGGCGGTCGTCTCCACCGCGATCCCGGGCGGATCGAAGAAGCTCGTCGGAACCGACGAAATCCTCAGGCAGCAGCGCGAGAAAAAGGCCGAGGACGCCAATCATTCGCGATAAACCAAGCTTTGGGCGGAACTTCAGGGAGGCAGCCTGCCGCTTCACCCGCAGTCCGATATGAAGGCTGTCGTGGCATGCCCATCATGCGGCTCGCCTTCGACAAGAATGTTTGCCTCCCACGCGGCGTCGACAAACGCTTGCCGCGCTTTGCCGGCCGTAATTTCACCGGTTCGGGCGCGATTCAATACATCAGCGGCCGCCAGCGCCAGTGGGGCATTGCGCGCCGGCCATTTCTCGCTTTTCAGGCAATGTACTGCTTCGAAAACGGAACTGACCAATCGCGATCGCCCGGGCTTGCCGAAATAGATGCAAACAGGTGTATCGAACTCTATTCTCTGCACCGTATTCCTCCCGGTTCAAGCAAGGTGTCGCTTCAAGCAAGCTGCGTGTCTTCAGGGTCTACACGACTGTCCGACGGGCGTTTCAGCCAAACGTCGTAGGCCTTCGCAGCTGTTTTGGCGCGTGCTGGTGTTTCGGCTGCGATATCGTAGGCCAGAATGCCCGCCTTGCGGGCGAATTTATCGAACGCCGCACGCACCGTCTCGACGTCGACCTCGTCAGCCAGCCCGGCGCGACAGGCGTCGAACGCCGCCTTGTGCGCCGGACCGCGGCTCGGCCATTCATTTAAGACGTCATAGGCCTGCCAGATATTTTCGACATAGCGAGGGAAACCAAGGCCGACGAGAATTGGAACCGGGCGGCCAAACAATTTTTTTGTCATCTGTGTCTCCGCGAAAGAGCCTGTCGCATCAACGCCCGGGGCGGACCCGAGGCTCATGCTCTTTAACGCGGGATTGCTGCACGGGTTGCAGCAGGTTTGTTCGATCGTGCGCGGCCGGTCACTTGTTGGTCCGCATCTTTTGCCGAGGATTGATACCGCCTTGCGGCGTGGTGTCGTTTTCGACATCGCCTTCGAACGTATTGGTGCCCTGATCGAGCCGGTCGCCCTCCTTGATCGTGCCCCTGGAACTGCCGATGCCGGGATCGTTGGCAAGATCGCTATCGGCCGGCGTTTTGCCTTTGGCGTGCTTGTTTCCTGTCATGGACTCCTCCTGTTTCTTGAGGTGGCAGGCCGCCCTTGAGGTCGCGGCCAAGGCTCGCTGCGAATCGCATTTCGACGCGCCAAATGGCGGCGCCCGAATTGTCGGACGACCTTGATTTTGAACTCCGCGATCCCGATGGTTGTTCCGTCAAAAATATCGCCGTCGGCCGGGATTGCTCAGCCAAGCCCTCTCCGGTTTTCTGGAGTCGGGTGATTTTCGCCAACCGGAACGATCTTTCGCCCAATGCATTTAACTGGTCTGCGCTCGCGAACTCATTCTGGACGGGAGCTGGACCATTGCCACCCACAGCCTACGCCTTAGCGACCCGCGAAACCGAAGACGTTTCCATCGTCGACCTCATACCCGCTTTGAGGGCTTTCGCCCGCACCTTCTGCCGCACTCCCGATGATGCCGACGACCTGGTCCAGGAGACGCTGACCAAGGGCCTGGCCAACATTGACAAGTTCGAAGCTGGAACGCGTATGAAGTCATGGCTCTTCACGATCATGCGCAACACCTACTACACGCGTGTCAGGGCCGCCGTGAGGGAAGCGCCTGGCCTGCTCGACTGTGCTTCGCTGCGGCCGATCTCGGAAGCGACGCAGGAATGGTCCGTACAGGGCAAGGAAGTCCACCAGGCCATCCAGAGCCTTCCTGAGCATCAGCGCGAGGTTCTGATGCTGATAGGCGTGCTGGGCGTCAGCTATGAGGAAACCGCCGAAATATGCGGTTGCGCGGTGGGAACCGTGAAGAGCCGGCTCAACAGGGCCCGCGCCGGCGTGCTTGAATACCTAGGCGAAAGTTCCTCGCAAACCCTGATGGAAAGGCGCAGCTATCTGTCCGAAGGACAACTGGACTTCGAAGCCGAGAGGCGCCGCTAATATATGTCACGTTAGTTACTGGTTCCGCGCAAGCGTCTTTCGACAAGCGCATGCTGCAATTCGATCGCAAGTTTGGTCAGCCGGTCAGGAACCCTTTCCTGCTCGATTGCCGCAAGCAAGGAAGCGATTTCCCGGTCTATCGTCAGGTCGGCGCGCGTGCCGACGGAATCTTCCCTTGCGCGAGACATCGCGTTCTCTTGGCAAATGTTGGTCCCTTCATCTCACTCTGGTGGCAACAGTGCGAGTTTGCAAGAATTTGCAGGCCATCCATGCGACCGGCTTCGGTCCTTGCACAGCTTCGTCAGCGGTTGGGCTCTCGCTGCGTTTCAATTGCTCACCGGCTGCAAGCCATATGCTGCCGCAACGATCAGTCTTCAGGCCGCCGATCCGCTGAATGATCCTGGTACTGCTCGGATTTGACCCGATTGCCGTCGAGCCCACGCTCCTTGGTGTGCTGCTTCTTGTCTCTGTTGGACAGAACGGCGTTCTCTCCGATCTTGTCCTTGGGAAGATCGGTCATCGCGCCAGCGCCGGCGCCTTTGCCGTGACTGCCGCGACCGATGTGCTTCTTGCTGCCGGACGCCATCTCGTCCTCCTTCCTGCTGTCGAATAGCGGCTTTTCCCGTTCGGCATCCGAACCTGCGTTGGGCCGCAATGTTCCGCCGGAAATCGTAAGCAGGAAGGCATCGCCATCCCAGTGCCGGAACGGCTTTTCGCCGTCGACGACAACTTGCATGCCATTTGCGTTGGCGAAGTTATGGACATCGGCGCGATCCAGCGCCGGCGATCCGCGATATGAATAATTCAAAAGCACGGCCATGCCTGGCCTCTTCAGCACGCGTGCGATTTCCACGAAATGTCGTTCCGCGAGGCCGGCCAGCACCAGATAGGGAAAGCTGTCGACGGCCAGCACGCGGTCGAAGCTGGCATCGCGAAAATCGGCAAGATCGAAACCGCGGGTAGGGCGGAATTCTACATTGCCGAGCCCCGCGCATCGCCGGCGGGCGATCGAGATCATCGCCGGGGATATATCGCTGCCGACGATCCGGTGCGACAGAGCAGAGAGCACCTGTTCGAACCGACCGATGCCACAGCCGATATCCAGTATGTCGCGGTCGGTACCGGTAAAGCCTCGCCTCTCCAGCCATGTAACGATCTCAGCCGTAGCGGCCGCGAGCTTTTCCTCATCGCCCAGCGATGACAGCTGGACGCTCGCCGCCGGGGAGATAGCCGCCGCTGCGTCAAACCCGGCCGCCAGCCGCTTGACGACCGCATCGTCGGTCTCGCCACCGCCACGCTCGTGCCGAACGGCAGCACCTATTTTGCGCAGCGTGGCGAAGATCTCGGGCCTGTGCTGAAGCAGGTCCGCGATCCGTTGTAATTTTGCCGTCTTTCGCGGATCGGCCGAATGCGTGTTTTGTGCAATCTTCGCCAGTTCTGCGGGTTCGATTCCTGTCTCGAAACGGAGAGCCAGCCTGGCGATGACGGCTTCGACGCTGGCACCGTCTGCCATGCAGTCCTCCAGCACCCGCCTTGCTGACGTCGACCGCCGAGGTCCTGGCTGGGTCGCGCTCATTGACCTTTGCTCCGCGTCCAGATCTTGCGCATCGTCCACCGGTCGACGGCGCCCCAGCTATATTTGTAGGCCTCTTGTCCGCGCAGAAAATCGAACTCTTCCGCGCCTTCGCAGATCGCCTGCCTTATCGCCTGGCCGATGAGCAGCGCGCCGGGACTTTCATCGGCATAGTCCGGATCGAAGCCACCGAGATAAGCGTAAGCGCGGCCCCGATCATGGAACCCGTAATAGGCGCCCACGATCACGTCACCGATGGTGATGAGCCAGCATCGGGCAAGCACTTGTGCGACCAGCTGCGGCAGCGCCTGACGGTGGAATGCCTCCACGCGGGAATCGGACAGAACGCCGTCGCCGTGTCCGGCCCAGCGTGCTCGGTGAAGGCGGATCAGGTGATCGAGGAATGTCTGCGGATCGGACAAAGCGGGTTCGATGGAGACCCTGCCGCGTCTCGACGCGGCCCTGTGGGCGCGGCGCAATTGGCGCCTCCGCCGCGCCGGAACACAGCCTTGAAGCGTCTGGTCGCCGGCGAGAGCGAGCACCGGGCAAGCAGCATGACTGACGGCTTGGCACGATTCGAGCGCGGCATGCCTGATGGCAAGGCCAGCGCCGCCGGGAGGCAGGTCCTGCAAGATCCACTGCGACCAGCCGAGGGAAAGAACCGTGTCGGCGATGGCGACGGCGACCGGTTCGGCGGTTTCGGGAATATAGAGGACATCCAGATAGTCGCTCAACGAAATGCCGAGCGGAAGCAGCCGCGCGCCGGCGCCCTGGCGTTCCAGATAGAGTGGCGCCAGGCCGACCAGATCGTCGCCACGCCAGACGGCGACCGTCGCTAGCTCGCCGGGAGCGAATGTCCGCCACCATGGCAGCAACCATGCGGGAGACTGGAACGGCGTCGCCGAGGGGCTGAGCGACCAGAGTTCCCACCAGTGCGGCTCAAGGGCTTCGAGGCCGGCCGGATCGTCGATGATCTCACCGCGGAGCATGTTCCGCTCACTTCGCCGTCGCGAGCTGCCCGCTGTCTGTGCCGAGCCGTGCCAGCGCCCGATAGGCGTCCATGTAGGAGGAAACCATGCGGTCGAGTGAAAAGCGCCGCTGCGCCTCGGCTCGGCAGGTCTCGGGATCCAGGCCGGACGCGGCAAGGATGGCCTGCGCCATCTCGTCGACGTCCCCGACCAGATACCCGGTCTTGCCGTGCTCGATCACATCCGGCAGTGCGCCATTCGGGAAGGCCACCACGGGTGTGCCGCAGGCGAGCGCCTCCATGGCGACCAGCGAACTGGTTTCCGCGGCAAGGCTCGGGATGACTAGGCATCGGGCTGTGTTCAGCAGGTGCCGCTTGGCGACAAAGCCGACCGGACCAAGGAAGCGGCGCCGGTCGTCCAGCCGAGGTTCGACCTCGTCGCGAAAATACGCGGTGTGGGTTTCGTAAGGGTAGACTTTGCCGCCGATGACCAACGGCACACCGGCCTTCTTGGCTGCGTCCAGCGCCAGATGGATGCCCTTTTCCGGGCAGACGCGGCTGAGCACGAGGGCAAAGTCGCGCTTGGCCTGCCGCTCGCTGAGCGCGTCGATGTCCACTCCGTTCGGGATCGGTTCGATGAGCCTGGCTCCCGGCGGCGCGGTTCTTTGCTGAGCCGCTGATACCGCATGCAGCCACAGATCCTCCCGTGTCGGATTGAGAGCGTCGGCCGGATACCAGTCGAGCGGCAAATGCAGGGTCACCAATGTCGGCCCGTCGCCCGGCAGATAGGCGTCGAAATCGATGCCGTGCAAATGAACCACGTCGATTGGCCAGCGAGCGCGTGCGGTAGCGATTGCAGCGCGATGAGCACGCTGCGCCCGGCGCTTCGCCGCTTCATCGAGCACGCCCGGTTCGGCCGGCGTCTCGATGAGAGTGCCCGCAGCGCTCGAGCCCTGGCAGCCGATCACGATCGAGCGGTGTCCGGCCTGTACGAGCGCCTGGTCGAGCATCGACAGCACCTGCTCGGCGCCACCGACCGCATCCGGCCCGACCGGGGCGAGGGGATAGGCGACGTTGAGGACGGTGAGCGTCATGGCTGGAGAGCCGAAGCTCCTCACGCCGCGGAGGCGCGTAGCCTGCCGACGGAAGGGGCAGCGATGCAGCCGGCATAGCGGCGCGTCATTGCCGCGCAGAACTCGGCGAATTCCTCCGGCACCAGCGGCGGACTGCTGTGGTGCGGCATCATTCCGCGATGCTCCGGCGTGAAGCAGAAAGTAACGGTCACGTCGAAGTCGGCCAGCGCCTCCATCTGCCGGTCGAACCAGTCAAGCGCGTTCGGCCTGAAGCTGTCGGCCCAGGAAAGCCCGGTACGCAGATTGGTGACACCGAGGCGTTTCATCCAGGCAACGGCGTCATCAAGCCGGTGATCTTCGAAATGGAACCACTGCACCAGTCCTAATGCCGGCGTGTGGTGCAGGAACTCCTCGAGCGCGGGCTTTGGCGTGCCGTCCTGGCGAAGCAGGCCCATGTAGAAATGGCGATAGTAAGACGAGCCTTCCGCCTCGCGATGGCGCGTCGTCGCTTCCCACTCGCGCGGCAGGTCGTAGAGGCTGTACCATTGGATGCGCGGTGCGTTGCCGATCAGCAATTCCGCGGTCCGGCGCAGGCCCCAGACCTGTACCTCCTCGGCGCCGAAGGTCGACACGCCGACCTCGCTGACCCATACCGGAAGATCGGTGACAGCCGAGATCTCGCCGACCTTCTGCGGCCATTCGTGGATCTGCCAGAGGTTCCAGTCGAGCGGAAAGCCGTGCACGGCGACCGCGTCGACATGATCGAGCACGCCGAATTCCTTCATCCGTGTCATGAAGCCGGCATCGATCGGCGAGATGCCGCCCAGCACCTTGGTCAAGGCGGGATTCTCCGCCGCGATTGCGTCGGCGGCCAGGATTGCCGTAGCGGCGAAGCGGCTCCAGTCGGGGTCGAGCTCGGGATCCCAGTGGGATTTGTTGTTGGGCTCGTTCCAGATCATCGCGGCTTCAATCATTTATCTGTCCTTTCGACGGGTAGACGGCGCCGCCGCCGGCCGGCACGTCGGCGGTGCGGCAGAAATAGACCTCCTGTTCCGGTTGCAGCACGATCTTGAAGCCGGCGCTGCGAAGCATGGCTTCGGTGCATGCGCGATTGGGAATCCACCAGTTGGTCGGGTCGTCGGCATAGCGATGCTCGATGAAATGCAGCTTTGGGAATTCCGGCCGGTCGAACAGGTCGTGGGTCCAGAAATGATAGTTCTGCTCGAGCGCCGGCACGTTGGTGCTGCCGCGTTGCATCGACTGGAAGATCATCAGGTCGTCGGCGACGTGCTCCCGGATCAGATCGAGTGCGAGCAGAGGATGGCGCAAATGGTAGAGCACGCCCATGAACAGCACGATGTCGAACCGCTCCTGCAGGGCGCCAACGTCGTAGACCGAGAGTTGCCGGAATTCGATGTCGCAGTCTGCGACCTCGGCGGCAAAGCGCGCCTGCGCCAGGTAAGCTTCATCGAAGTCGATGCCTAGCACGCGGCCGGCGCCGCGACGTTTCATCTCTATGGAGTAGAAACCCGCATTGCAGCCTATGTCGAGCACCGCCTTACCGGAAAGATCGGCGGGAATCGCGTCGGCGAATTTGCGCCATTTGATCAGCGGATAATTGCCAAGGAAATGGTCGGGAGCGGTTTCGATGCCGGCCAGCTCCATGTTGTGGAACCATGGACCGAGCGCATCGATACGGCGGCGGATCTCGGCATCGGAATGCAGCATGGCTAGCCTCCTTCGCCTGCGAGGATAGGGACGTGCTGGTGGCCGGGCAGCGTAATGGCGGCTTGGTCGTCCTTGGTACCGGCGGCGCTTTCAAGCAGCCGCAATGCGGTGCGGTAACCGTTGAAGGTGCCGACGTCGACATAGGCGGTGCCAGCCTTGATGCCATAGGCTTGGCCACCGGCGGCGAGATAGGCGTTGACCAGCGTGCCGATATATTCGTCGCACCGGTCCCGTTCCCGCCACAGCGCGGCGAGCTGATGAAGGGTGCGGCCGGGCATCTTGAACGCACCCCAGATCCAGTTCGACGCGGCATTCTGTTGCTTGACCTGGATTTGCTTCACCCGGCCGTCCTCGTCGACAACGACGGCATCGAAGAACTCCGGCTGGTCCACCGGAAACAGCAGGAAGGACAGGCCATCGTCCGGGAGGGCCAGGAACCCGTCTTCGGGAAACCAGATCGTATCGGGCAACCCGACCAGAACGGTCTCGTCGGCTGCGACGAGCGGTGCGGCGCGGAAGATGGCGTCGCAAAGGCCGACCGGAGAGGGCTGCACCACAAACAGAGCGGCCGCGTCGGCATAGCCGGCAGAATAATATTCCAGGATATCCGACTTACCCGAGCCGATGACGAAGCAGATCTTGTCGGCGCCGGCGCGCACCATGCGGCGCACCAGGTATTCGCTGACCGCACAAGGCCGCTCGGTGTTGCCGTCGATGCGGCTGCCGACCGGCAGAAGCTCCTTCGAAAAGCCGAGCGGCTGGATGCGGCTTCCCCGTCCGGCTGCGGGCACGATGCCCAACATCAAACTGCCTCCTTCAACGGCTCGCCATGCGTGGAGCCGTGCAGTGCATCGGACAGGATGCGGTCGAATTCCTTCGCGCGCCGCGCGGAGGTGTGTTCGTCCAGCACCCGCTCGCGCGCACGGCGCCGAATCGCGTCAAGCTCGGCGTCGGACAGGTCGAGCGCGGCGACCACGTCGTCGGTGCTATTGGCCACGACGATCTCTTCACCGGGCCGGAAAAAGGCCTCCAGTCCGGGCCATGTGTCGCTCACCATCGCAGCCCCGCAAGCGGCGGCTTCGAACAGCCGGCCGGAAGGACACCAGCCCCGTTCGGCCATCGCCTCGCGGGTCACGTTCAGGGTCAGCCGTGAAGATGAAAAGAAGGCGGGGTGGTCGGCCGGCGGCAGATGCCGGACGAAGAAGATATTGTCGCTCCACGGGAATTCCTGCGGATATTGTGCGCCGCCAATAATGAAACGGCGATCCGGCAGGCGCGCAGCCGGGCTGACCAGCAACCTCTCGACCCCGGCCTGGCGGTCTGCCGCATAGGTTCCAAGATAGGACAGGTCGCCGGCAAACTCCGGCCTGGGCGGGGCGGGCCGGTGTCGCTCTGGATCGACATGGCCGTAGAGCGGCATGACGCGGCGTGCACCCAGCGTCGACCTCAATGCGTCGATCGCGGTTCCTCCCGTGTAGCTCAGCACGAGATCGAAATCGCGAAGCCCTTCCGGCCCGAAATAGGCCGGAGGCTCGCCTTGTTCGATCCGCGCCAGCGTCACCGGCGTGTCCAGATCGTAGAAGACCTTCAGCCCGCGACAGGCCTGGTGAGCAAGGCGCGACGCGCTCACGGCATCGGGACAATAGGAGGTGACGATGACGACATCGGCCTCTTTCATCGCCTTCTCGGCAACGCGCTGGATGTCCTCCCAATCCGGGTAAAGGACAAGGTTGCCGCCATCCAACTGGTCGAGATCGCGTGTACCGGCATAATAGGGGGTGTTGCGTTCGAAGAAGGTGATGGACCAGCCCAGCCCGGCCATCGCCCGGATCAATCCGCGCCACAGCGTGGCGTGACCGTTGCCCCACGACGATGTCACGGTAAGACCGAAAATGACCATGCGCATCCGGCAAATTCCTCGTCAGGCAGCTTCGTTGAGTCTGATCAGCTTCGACCCCCAGTCCCCCCAAACAACCGTGGTGATCGACGCTGGGTCGATATCGAAGCGAAAGCAGTTCCCCAGCGACAGGCCGAGCACTTTGCACACCGCGGCCTTGATGACGTCGGCATGGCTGACCAGTGCAACGCACTGGTTCTGGTAGGTGCCGCGGACCTGTTCGATCAGCAAGACGACGCGTTGCTGCACGTCAAGCATGGTCTCGCCGCTCGGCGTTCTCGCCTGCTGACGCTGGTCGTTCCACGCTCGCCAGTCGGCATCCTTGTTCAGCTCCTCGAAGGTCTTTCCCGACCAGGTGCCGAAGTCGATCTCATCGAGTTCCTCGCGGATCACGATTTCACCGGCATTACAGGCGAGCGCCATCGGATTGGCAGTCTCCTGCGTGCGTTCGCGCGGGCTGCAGAAGATTGCCGCTACCGGCTCGCGTGCCATACGGTCAGCCAGATGCGAGGCCTGTGCCCTGCCGGCTTCGCCGAGGCAAACGCCGGCCATCCGCCCGGCAAGATAACAGCCGACATTGTCATGCGCGGCGTGGCGCACCAGAAAAAACGTCGTCGTCATTCCGCCGCATCGAGCATCGGCTCGTCCTTGCCGGCGATGAAAGAGAGCGTGCGCTGGCGGGCTTCCGCGTCGGTGAACTGCTCGGGCGGCGATTTCATGAAATAGCTGCATGGGCCGGTCAGCGCGCCCGCGATGCCGCGGTCGAGCGCCAGCTTGGCGCAACGCACCGCATCGATGACGACGCCGGCCGAATTGGGCGAATCCCACACTTCCAGCTTGAGCTCGGCATTCAGCGGCACGCCGCCGAAGGTCGTGCCTTCGACCCGGATATAGGCCCACTTGCGGTCGGTCAGCCACGGGACATGGTCGCTCGGCCCGACGTGAATGTTGCCGGGCTCCAGGGGGACGTCGATCTGGCTGGTGACGGATTGCGTCTTTGAGATCTTCTTTGATTCCAGCCGCTCGCGCTCCAGCATGTTGAGGAAGTCGGTGTTGCCGCCGAAATTGAGCTGGTAGGTGCGATCGATGCGCACGCCGCGCTCACGGAACAGGTTGGCGAGCAGCCGGTGGACGATCGTCGCACCGACCTGGCTCTTGATGTCGTCGCCGATCAGCGGCAGCCCGTGCTGCTCGAAGCGCCGGCGCCACTCCGGCCGCGAGGCGATGAAGACGGGTATGCAGTTGACGAAGGCGCAGCCTCCCTCGAGCGCGCACTCGGCATAAAAGCGTGTTGCCTCCTCCGAACCGACAGGCAGATAGGACACCAGGATCTCGGCGCTGCTTTCGGCGAGGATCTTGCCGACGTTGGCGACCGGCTCGTCGGCCTCCTCGATCTCGTCGCGCAGATATTTGCCGATGCCGTCCAGCGTCGGTCCGCGTTCGACGCGAACGCCGGTAGGTGCAACATTGGCAAAGCGGAAAGTATTGTTGGGCGCACTGTAGATCGCGTCTGCCACATCACGTCCGACCTTGCCCTTGGCGACGTCGAAAGCGCAGACCACCTCGATGTCCTTGACATGGTAGCCGCCAAGATCGGCATGCATCAGCCCGGGTATGGGCTCATTGCTCCTTGCGTCGCGGTAATAGGTGATGCCCTGAACAAGGGAGGAGGCGCAGTTGCCCACGCCGACTATTCCGATCCGAACTTTCTTCGATCCCACGAAACCGCTGCCTATGCTGTTGAAGGTAAGTTCTTCGTGCCAAACCGCCTTCCTCCCGGATTGTTCCTTGCCGGCTGTAAAAATCGTGCAACCGACGGTGGATCAAAGTAGCGCCCGCGGAGTTGTGCAGCCGGGGGGTGAGGCCAACCGGGACGAGACAATGATCGTCTATGGCGACCACAAGCAAACTGAGAGCGCACGATATGTTCGCGCCTCGGCTTGCGACGCGGCCGGGCACATTGCGGACATGCCAAGCGGGATCGGACGGCACGCAGCCCTGGTCGGCCTGTTCATCAAAGTCTCGGAATTGGTCCAGGGCCTTGCCGACGCGGAATTCGAGGCCAAGGGCATGGACAGGAATTCCCCACAAAGGATCGCGGGCGCAAATCTCCTGGTCGGCTTGGCCCGGGACGTGGGCAGATCGTGGAGGGCCGGATTCGCCGTCGCCGGCCCGGTCGATGCCGAAGTGCCGCGAATGTTGGCCGAACTCGAATGCGATGCCGACATTCTGACCGGCGCTGCTGAGGGCTACGCTCATTACGGGCTTTATCCGGAGAGCTATTTCGTCGCCGCGCGGCAGTCGGGTCTCGATGCGAACACATGCGTGATCGGCATCCGCAGCATCGGCCTGGGGCTTGCAGCGATGGTGGCTGCAGCCATCGGCGCGCCAGCACCCGTCAGCGTCCGTCCGACCGGCCACCCGTTTCGCAGGCGGCTTGCCGCCGATCCGGAGCTGATCAGGGGCTGGATGGCGAAGCCGTCGGCCCGCTTTGCCATCGTCGATGAGGGCCCGGGTCTGTCCGGCAGCTCGTTCCATGCCGTCGTCGCATGGCTACAAGCGCTGGGCATCGATGCCAGGCGCATCCATCTGTTCCCAAGTCATTTGGGTGGCCCGGGCCCCGAGACATCGGCGGACATCCGTGAGGCATGGACGGTGTGCCAAAAACACACCGCGGATTTCGAACGGACTTTCCCCGCTGGATCCGCTCTGCCGGCGCTGCGGGATTGGGTGGCTAGAATGATCGGCCGCACAGCGGTCAGCCTGATGGAAATGTCCGCCGGAGAGTGGCGTCGCTTGCATTATGGCTCGCAGGATCAGTGGCCGCCCGTTCATCGCGGCTTCGAGCGGCGGAAGTTCCTCGCTTCCGCCGGCCGGGAAAAATGGTCGGTCAAATTCGTCGGCCTCGGTGAAATCGGAATGCACAAGGCCGAGACCGCTAGGAGGCTGCACGACGCAGGCTTTGGCCCGGAAGTCGCCGGGCTGTGCCATGGCTTTCTGGTCGAACGCTGGATCGACGGCACAACGCTGGACCGGGCAACGCTTTCGAAAGAAAAATTGGTCGCTCACCTGGCGCGCTATCTCGCCTGGCGCGCAGCCAATCTGCCCGCCTCGGAGCCAGGCGCCTCGCTGGAGGCGCTTGCGGACATGGCCGTGCGGAATACAAGTGAAGCGCTGGGCGAACGCCGCGCGGCGGAGCTGCAGACCTGGTTCTCGAGACAGGCTCCAGCCAAGACCATGCAGCGGGTCGAGATCGACGGGCGGCTTCATCCGTGGGAGTTCATCCTTTCGCGCAGTGGAACGCTGATCAAGACGGACGCCCTCGATCATTGCCGATCGCACGATCTGATCGGCTGCCAGGACATCGCCTGGGACATTGCCGGCGCCCGTGTCGAGTACAGCCTCTCCGACCCGGCGACTGGGGCGCTTTGCAAGGCCGTGGAAGCGAGAGCCTCTCGTCCCGTCGATGCCAATCTGGTCCACTACTATGAGCCCTGCTATCTTGCGTTCCAGCTTGGCTTGTGGAACATGGCTGCACGATCTGGCGATGATCGGGAACAGATCCGGCTGGCGGCCGCGGCAAGACGTTATACCTCGATGTTGCTTCGTTTCCTGGAGAACCAAGGGGAACTGCGGCCCTTCGACCACGATCAATCCAGCCGGCGAAGCATATCCGCTTCCTTTTCGAGGATGGCGACTACTTCCTCGCGCTGAAGATGCGTCATCATCAGGCTCACGCAACATTCCAGATAGGTGATGGAGGCGCGCCGCAGGAAGGCAGCCGTCTCCTTTGCGGCCATTTGCTCGATGTCTTTGGCGGATCGCTTCGGATGCACAGTCGTCTCCATGCCGGTACCTTGGCAGAACCAGAAGCTGGACGGGTTGTTCCCGCGACGAGAAAAAGTGACCAAATCCGAAACGACCGCGCGATCATGCAGCGGCCAGACGCTCCCCGCCTCAGGCCGGCAGGTTTTGCAGCCGGCCTGAGGCAGAACGCACGGTGGCGGCAATTTGACGTCTTCTGTCGATCATCTGCGCCGTCTCAAGCTCGGCAAAATAGCCGATCGTGCGCATCAAACCTTGCCTGAGCGGCACTTTTGGCGACCAGCCGAGAAGCTTCTTTGCGCGGGAAATGTCGGGTTGCCGACGACGAGGATCGTCTTGCGGCAGCGGCAGGAATTTCAGGCCCGATTTGGTTGCGGTCATGCCTCTCACCAGGCTCGCCAGTTGCAGGATGGTGAACTCCCCCGGATTGCCCAGATTGACTGGCTGGCGTGGATTGGGATCGACCTCCATCAACCGGATCAAGCCGTCGACCAGATCGGAAACGTAGCAGAACGACCTGGTCTGCAGCCCGTCGCCGAATATCGTCAGCGGTCGTCTCTCGAGTGCCTGCATGATCAGATTGGAAACGATCCGTCCGTCCGCAGGGTCCATCCTGGGGCCATAGGTGTTGAAGATGCGCGCGACACGGATATCGGCTTTTCCCATTCTCAAATAATCGAAGCATAAGGTTTCGGCGGTGCGCTTGCCTTCATCATAGCAGGCGCGGGGGCCGATGCAGTTCACGTGGCCGACATAGTCTTCCTTCTGCGGATGCTGTTCGGGATCGCCATAAATTTCGCTGGTGGACGCCTGCAGGAAGCGGGCGCCATCACGGGCGGCGAGCTCCAGCAGATTGAGCGTCCCGATGACACAAGTCCGCGTCGTGTGGACCGGGTCGGCCTGGTAACGCGGCGGCGAGGCCGCGCATGCCATGTTGAAGATGCGATCCACCGGTTCGCCAAGCTCCAACGGCCGGCAAATGTCTTGCTTGATCAGCCGAAAATCCGGACGATCGGCGATCGATGCTATGTTCTCCATGCGGCCGGTAAGGAAATTGTCGACGCAGATCACGCGCCAGCCGGCCTGGAGCATTGTCTCGCAAAGATGCGAACCGAGGAAGCCGGCGCCGCCGGCGACAAGCACGGTCTTGGTCCGTTGCGCCTTTCTTGATAGCTGCATCTCTATCTTCTCCCGTCTGCGGGTCATGCTGCGCTCTCGACGTCCAGATCGAGAACAGAACGTGGCGATTTGGCCTGCGCCAGCAGCGCAACGAATTCGCGGGCTCTTGCGATGCTTGTGTGAGCTGCCAGGATGAGCCCGCGCGCCTGCTTGGCCATGGCAAGCCGGGCGCCGTCTGATTCTCCAGACAGGATACCGATCACGTCCTCGGTCCTGCGCGCCGTGTGGATCGTCCGCCCTGGAAACAGGCTGTCCAGTCCGGCCCAGCAATCGCTGATGATCGCCGTGCCGCAGGCGGCTGCCTCGAAGAGTCGCACGCTGGGCGACCATCCGGCCGCGATCATGGAACTGCGCGTGACGTTCAACGTGTAGCGTTGGCGGCTGTAAAAGGCGGCATGATCTGCCGGCGGCAGGTGTTCGATGCGATCGACATTGTCCGGCCAGGCGATTTCGCGCGGATATTGCGAGCCGGCAACGACGAAGCGACGCTGTGGCATGCGACGCGCCGGTTCGAACAGCAGGGCCTCCAGCGCCGCCTGGCGGTCGGGGCTGTACGTGCCGAGATAGCCGAGATCCCAGCGGATTGGGTCACCGGTTCCGTGATGCCGTTCCGGGTCGACTGAGCAGTAGAGCGGCTCGGCCCGCCTCGCGCCGAATTCCTCCGTCAGACGGGCAAGCGTCGGCCCGCCGGTGAAGGAGAAGTAGACATCGAAATACGGGACCTGCCGCCTGGCAATATACTCGCAATCATCGCTTGAAAGCTTTGCCAGCGTGACCGGCGTGTCGATGTCGTAGAAGCAGAACTGACCTGTGCACAGTGATGCCACGACGTCGATGATTTCAGGACCTTCGGGAACGAAGGAGCCGACGACCACGATATCGGCATCGCGCAGGCAGCGCGCAAAATTGCGGCGAAGATCATCGGTCGTTTCATAGTAGCGCAACGCGCAGAAATCGGGATCGCGCAGATCCCGGTGACTTGCGTACCACGGCACGTCGCGTTCGAGAAAGGTGACGCGGTGACCGAGTTCGTGGAGACCTTTAAGCAGCCCCCGAAAGGTGGTGGCGTGGCCGTTTCCCCAGGACGAGGAGAGCGACAGGCCAAGAAAGACGATGTCGAGCGGCTTCGTCATTCGGCCGCCTCCACGGTCGGACGCTCGAAATGTCGCCTGAAAATGGCGTCGGCCAAAACGGCCCGTGTCGTATAGGTATGTTCGCCAAGTACCCGCCGAAGCGCGGATGCCCCGATCGCCTTGGCCCGTTCGGCGCTAAGGCTTTGCATGATCTCGGCGACATCCTCGCCATCGCGCGCGACCAGGATTTCCTCGCCGGGTTTCAGGAACAGGTCCACACCGAGCCAGGCGTCGGTGATGAGGCATGCGCCGGCGCCGGCTGCCTCGAACACGCGCGTCGCAGGTGAGAAGCCATTGGCCGCCATGCTGTCGCGGCTGATGTTGAGCACCGCCTTGGCCGTGACGTTCAGTGCATTGTGGTCACGCGTGCCGACATGGCCCAGCCATCGGACATTGGCGGGCATCTGCTTGTCGCCCCAGCCAGACCCGCCGAGCAGGAAGCGCTGATCGGCCGAGCGGCCGGCCGGGTCGAGGAAGAAGGCCTCGACGCGCGCCTCGCGGTCCGGCAGCCGGTTGCCGAGGAAGGCGAGATCGCAGGCAAAACGCATATCCTTGCCGACCGGATGATGCGTTTCCGGATCGAGCGCATTATAGATCGGCACGCATTCGGCCGCCCCCATGGCCCGATAGGCCCAGACCACCGGGTCGCCGCCGCCATAGGTCAGCACGAGGTCGATTTCCTGCAGCGCGCGATGCAGCGGATGGTCGGGCTCGTCGCGCAACTGGCCGAGCGTCGCCGGCGCATCGACATCCCAGAATACGGTCAGCGCATCGGTACGGGCGTGATCGAGCACCGCCCGCAACAGCGCGTCGTCGGCGAAACCGACGCCGCTTGCCTTGACGACGATATCTGCCTCCGCCGCCCGCGCGGCCACCTGCATCATGGCATGCGGGGTGGCCTCGTAGACGACCACGGCACACCAGTCCGGCGCCTCGATGTCGCGGTTTTTCTGGCGATCGTAGACGTCCGGCTCGTAGAAGGTGATGTCATAGCCGAGCCTTGCCAGGGCCTTGAGCAATCCGCGGTAATAGGTTGCCGCGCCGTTCCAATAGGACGAGAGCAGGCTCGATCCGTAGAATGCGATCTTCATTCGGCGGCCTCCTTTGCAAGGATCGTGTCGGCGGCTTGGCGGTGCCCGCATTCGGCGAGCACGCCGAACAGTTCATCCGCCCGGTGCCGGCATGTGTGCCGCAGGCGGATGGTCTCGAGGCCCGAGGTCGCCAGAGAAGCGGCGAGATCCGCATCGTGCAGCACGGCGCGAAGATGACGCCGCATCTCGAAGCCATTATTTGCAAACAGGAAATCGGTGCCGGGCCTGAACAAGCGTTCGACATCGGACCAGGGCGCCGAAACGAGCGGAATGCCGCAGGCGAGCGCCTCGAACATGCGGATGGTCGGGATGCCGGGCAGGCTTTCGCGGTATGGACGCCGCGGGATGTGAACCGTGATGCGGTTCGCCGCGAATGCCTTCGGCACGTCGGCATTGGCTATCCAGCCTTCGTAGCGCAGGCCGGCGGCCGCAAGGTCGGCGAGCGCCTCCCGCGGATAGCGAACGCCGTGGACGGTTCCGCTCAGGCCAAGGTCACGCACCGGGCCGACCAGGAACTCCCTGATTTCGGCGCTGCGCTCGTCGTCGCCCCAATTGCCGATCCAGATAAGGTCGGAACTACGCTCGATTTCAGGATGCGGCTGGAACAGGTGGTCATCGGCAGCCTCGTGCCAGGTGAAGACCCGCTTGCCCCATCCGGCACGGAGATAGCTTTCCCGCAGCGCCTCGCCGAAGGCGAGCACGCCGTCATAATGTTCAAGCCGCAAGGAGGAGATCGCTTGCGTGGCCGATATGGCGCGATGGTGCGTGTCGTGGAACAGCAGCGTGAAACGCCCGCCATTCGCTTTCGCCCTGCCCAGCCGCGCGACAAGATCCGGCTCGGTCCACTCATGCACGATCACCACATCGGCATCGGAGATCCAGGCTTCGTGGTCGAAGGCGGCGTCATAGGTGACGGGCATCAACTCGGGAAAGTCCTTCCGGAATCGTTCGATCGCGAAGGATCCTTTCTCGGCCAGCAGGTTCGACCGGCTCCAGCCGTCGGCGGGCTCCAGCGCGATAGCCTGGTGCCCGCGCGCGACCAGCTCACGCATGATGCCGCGCAGGAAATGTGCGTTGCCGTGGTTCCAGTCGGAAACGATCGAATGGGTGTAGAACAAAAACCGCATAATCAACTATCCGCCATGGTGGCCAGGGCCGCCTTGTCGTAGACGCCGCGCATAGCGGTCGCCTGTCTTGCCAATGAAAATCTGCGGCTTCGGCGGGCCGCCGCCTCACCGAGTTCTCGCCGGCGCTGCGCGTCGCTGCAAAGGCTGCTGATGCATCTGGCGAGATCGCCCGGATCGCGCGCGTCGTAGAACATGGCCGCGCCGTCCCACAGTTCGCGATAGGTCGAAATATCGGCGAGCACCAAAGGCGTCTTCGACATCGCGGCTTCCAGCGTGGTCAGGCCGAACGGTTCGTAAAGCGACGGCGATACAAAAATGCCGGCCCGCGCCATCAGCAGGCGCACTTCCTCATGCGGTACCGGCCCGACGGGAACGGCGTGGCTGAAGCCAACATGCTGGCCGTCCGGCCCTTGCAGCGAGCCGGCGACGAAGATCGGCCATTGCGTCAGGGAGGCGGCCCGGTCCAGCACCGCCGCATTCTTTCCTTCGTCCCACCAGCGCGCAGCGGCGAAAACGACCGATTCCCGCCTTTCGCTCTTCGGTCCGGGCCGTGCACCGTTGCCGACGACGCTCAGGCGGGCGATCGGCCCGTAGCAGGTTTCCAGCATGTCGGCATGGCTGCGGCTGGGTGCAACGACCATGCCTGCGTCGTCGAGACCGCGCCGGTTGCGGTCCTTCTGCCAGGCCCAATCGCCGTCCGCCGCCTGTCCTTTGACGGCGTGGAACCATGTCACCACGCAGGAATGCGACACCGCCACGACCGGGCAGGGCACGTCGAGCCCCGCAGCCTGCGTCGGCGCGTTGAGATGGACGATTTCGATGGCGTAGTCACGGATGAGCGGGAGCAGCTCCTGCTGCAATGTGTCGAGGTCGTGCTCGTTGCGGGTCATCCAGTCGGGCGGCGTGTTGAGCCAGGTCAGCGCCGCGAATGACTGGGCCTCCTCGGCCTGCTGCCTGGACGGTTCCGGACCAAGCCCGGCAAGCACGACGCTATCGCCGCCGGCGACCAGTTGCCTGGCCAGATCGAGCGCATAGCGCCAGACGCCGCCGACGGCATCGACAGTCATCAGGATGCGACGCGGCGGGCTCAGTGTCCGCAACATGTGGCCTCCAATTCAGCCAGCGGACGCGGACGCTTCTCCTGGATGTCGCTGAACGTCCGGAAGGATGCGAGGTAATGTTCATGCGCGCGCTCCCAGGCGAGATCGTCCGGCTCGCCCCAAAGTTCGCGGTAGCTGGGCGAACTCGGATAGGGATAAAGCGGCACCGGTTCGTTGGCCCAAACGCCGTTGTCGATCAGGTGCTTTCGCCAATAGTCGACCAGCGCGGGATCGTCTTCGACCACGCCGATGAGATTGGCCTGAACGAACGGCACATGGCGCCTTGCGTCGACCAGCAACGCAGCCAGTTCCTCGGTTCCCAGCCGGCAGCGTTTTGCCAGCATGGCGCGGCCTTCCACCGTCAGGCTTTCGAGCCCCGCCTCGATCGAGACGCAGCCGGCTGCGCCGAGCAGTTTCAGCAGTTCCGGTTTCCAGAGGTCGATGCGCGTCTGCACGCCGAACTTCACATCGCGATCGACCAGCGCTTCCAGCAATGCCTTTTGCGGCAGGAATATCTCGTCGATGAAGTAGATGTAGCCGACGCCCTGTGCGATCAGCCGGTCGATCTCGGCGATCACCGCTTCGTGGTTCCGGCGGCGATAGGCGTCGCGGAAATCAATCTTGGCGCAGAAGCTGCAATTATACGGGCAGCCGCGCGACGCCTCGACCTCGGCGCCAAAGCCGACCTGGTTGTCGTCGAAGCGGTGATGGTGGTGCGAATGGGCGGCAATCCAGTCCGATGGCCATTCGAGCGCTGGGTGATCGATGAACGAGCTCGCATGCACGCCGCCGTTCGAAACCAGTTCTCCATCCTCAAAATGGGCGGTGGACGGCACAGCACTCCAGTCGTCGCGCCGGGCGAGTTCCGCAACCACTTCCTCGCATTCGCCGCGCACGACAATGTCGACGCCAAGCTTGCGCAAAGTCGGCGCTGGCGTCGCCGAGCCATGCGGCCCGACGGCGACGGTGCGGCCGCCGCGCCCGGCAAGATGGTTGAGGAACTCAGCCGGCACCCGCAACTCGGGCGGTGCGCAGCGCCAGAAAAGGTAGGTCGGCGCGGTGCTGACGACGGTCATATCAGGCTCGAAAGCGGTGACGCGATCGGCAAGCGCGGCGTTGTCGAGCTTCTGGATCTGCCCGTCCAGCATCAGCACCTCGTGGCCGGCGGCTTCGAGCAAGGCTTTCGAATAGCCGAGTTCGAGCGGCAGATGCGGCTGGCGGCAGCCGAAATAGATGCTGTCCTGGTAGGTCCAGGACGGATTGACCAGAGCGACCTTCATGCCACGTACCTCGCCGGTTCGGGATGCGGGTCGGCGCGATGACGCTGCAGCCAGTCGGCGAGGTCGCGGATGCCGTTTCGCCACGGGACATGCGCTTTCCATCCCAGCGCCGCCTCGATCGCGCGTGTGTCGGCGACGAAGAACGGTTGGTCGCCGGTGCGTTCGCGGTCGTAACGGATCGAAACGTCCCGTTTCGTTATGTCGCAAATCTCCTTCAGTAGCATGCGCAGGCTGACGGCGTTTTCCGGTCCGCCGCCGAGATTGAATGCCTGGCCCTTGATTTCCTCGATCCGGTCGAGCACCGCGCGGTAGGCCGCGACCGCGTCGGCAACATGCAGGATGTCGCGCACCTGCTTGCCGTCGCCATAGATGGTGATCGGCCGGTCGGAGAACGCGCTAAGCAGGAAATGGGCGACCCAGCCCTGATCCTCCGTCCCGAACTGGCGCGGTCCATAGATGCAGCTCATGCGCAGCACCGCCGTCGGCAGATCGTATGACTCGGCGTAGTCGAGGACATACTGGTCCGCCGCGCCCTTGGAGCAGCCATAGGGCGTGCAGAAATCAAGGCCGCGCGTCTCGTCAATGCCGTGCGCCTGGATGCTGGCGTCGCAAGGCGCATATTTGCCGTCGTCTTCGCGCATCGCAATGTCAGTGAGCCGCCCATAGACCTTGTTGGTGCTGGCGAAAACGACGGGGATGCGTTTGCCGCTGCGGCGAGCGGCTTCCAGGACGTTGAACGTTCCGCGCAGGTTGATGTCGAAATCCTCGTCCGGCCGAACCAGGCTCGTGGTGACGGCGGTCTGCGCGGCAAAGTGGAAAACCGCCTTCGAACCAGCCACCAGCGGCATCAGCGCCTCGGATTCGCGGATGTCGATGATTTCAGTGGTGAGACGGCTGCCGTGCTTTTGCGTCAGCCATTCCAAATTCTGCTCGACGCCGGGACGGCTCAGATTGTCGATGACCAGAACCGGCTCGCCATCCGACAACAGGCTGTCGGCGAGGTTGGAGCCGATGAAGCCGCTGCCGCCGATAATGGCGACGGGCGCTTCGCGAAAATCGGGTGAATCCGGTCTCATGATACCAGCCCTCGCGCTTCGAGTTCCCGCTTCATCTCGGCGCTGCGATCGATGGCGACGGTGTTGCGCACCCATGCGACGAAATCGCCGAGCGAATGCTCCAGCCGGTATTGCGGCTGGAAGCCGAGCAGTTCGCGCGCCTTCGATATGTCGGCAAAGCAATTGCGGATATCGCCGGAGCGTGCCTTGCCGAGGATTTCCGGCTGGCGGCCAGGCACGCCCATTGCTTCGGCGAGCAGCCGGGCGACGTCGCTGACTGCGTAGGCCCGCCCGCTGCCGATGTTGATGACGTGGCTGCGCGCCTGGGGCTGTTCCAGCGCCAGCCGGAAGGCGCGGGCAACGTCGCGCACGTGCACGAAATCGCGCTGCTGTTCGCCGTCCTCGAAAATCAGCGGCCGCTGGCCATTGGCAATGCGCGAGGCGAAGTTCGCCAGGACGCCGGTATACGGGTTCGAGAGCGCCTGTCCGGCGCCGAAGACATTGAACAGGCGCAGTGCCACCGCGTCGACGCCATAGGCTTCACCGAAGATCAGTACGGCGCGTTCCTGGGCGTATTTTGTCAGTGCGTAGATCGAGGCGAGGTCGACCGGCTTCTGCTCGTCGGTCGGCAGCGGCGACAGGACTTCACCTTCCGGCGACAAGGGATTCCATTGGCCGCTGCGGATATCGTCCGGCTGCCGTCTTGCATTATCGATGCGCCGGCCGTCCGGCGTGGCATAGAGACCCTCGCCATAGACGCTCATCGACGAAGCAACGACGATCCGTTCGATCGGGCGTTTGATCAGCGCTTCCAGCAGCGTGGCGGTGCCGAGGTCGTTGGCGCCGACATAGCGGGCGATCTCGTACATGGACTGGCCGACACCGACTTCGGCCGCCAGGTGAATGATCGCGTCGACATCGTCGACCGCCTCTGCGATGGCCTCGCGATCGCGAACGTCGCCTTTGATCAGCTTGGCGCCTGGCGGCAGGCTGATTGCCTCGCCGCCATGCACCTGGTCCAGCAACGCATCGAGAATTGAAACCCCATAGCCATGTTCAACGAGTTCCTGGGCGACGTGGCGGCCGATAAAACCGCAGCCTCCCGTGACCAGTATACGTTTCACGACAACTCCTCATACGAATGGCTTTGCCGCCCCAAACTTCCGGGCGAAAGGTTTGTTCCCTTGCTTCAACAAAGTTCCCGAGCGCTGCGCTCCGGAAGCGACCGCCTTGGGCTGGGCACGGGAACATCGAAGCGCGCTTGGTGTTAGGAGCCATAATCGACCAACCGCGCGCATATGCTCGGCAGCAATGCATCTGCTGGTTGTACGAAGGCAGACCGGGATCTCGCGGTGTGCGGTGGAATCGAAGGGAGATTGGAATGTCTGAATCGAAGACGACCACCGATCATGATGAAATCCGCCGTTGGGCCGAGAATCGCGATGGCCGGCCGGCGGTGGTGCGCACCAAGGGCGAGGGCGGCATACTGCGCATCGACTTCGGCGAGCCTGAAGAGACGTTCGACCCCGTCGAGTGGGACGAGTTCTTCAGGATATTCGATGAGAACGAACTGGCCTTCCTCTACCAGGAAGAGACCAGCGGCGGCAAAACCAGCCGCTTCAACAAATTCGTCGAACGCAGCCGGAAAGGCTGACCTCGTCTAATTGCCGGCAACTGCCGCCGTCAGTGCAGCAGGTTCGCTCCACGTGCCCTGACGATGTTTCGCATGATGCCGTTGAGCCAGTCCTCGGTGGAGGAGCCGGATCGCCTGCTGTCGATCTCGCCGATCGCCTGCTCCAGCGTCCGCTCGACCAGCCGGTCGGAAGCGTCCACGTCTCCCAGCAGCAGACGTGCCGCGAGCCTGAGCTTCGGCAGAAGCGAAAATACGTCATCGGACGGCTCCGGCACCTGGCCCTCTTTCGATGCTGACGTCTCGGGTGGGAAAAGAGCATCGAACACGGCTTGGCCGTCCGAGCACTTTCTCAGGCTGCTGGCGTGGCGAAGCCGCTCCGGAATGATGATGTCTTCGTCGCCGCTGAAAAACACGAATGGCACGCCGCGGCGCATCAGTTCGTCCGCGATCGGGAATACCCGTCGTCCGTTGAGATTGACGTCCAGGATCGCGGCTTCCGCCTCATCCGTATGTTTCGATGCCTGTTCGACCGTCGCCACGGGGCCAAGCACCACGGCGCCCATCTTGCTGAAATAGCGTGCAAGATCGCCCGCCAGCATCCATTCGTCCTCGACGATCAGAATATGCAAGCCTTGCAGGTCGCGCACCTCATTGTTCCTTCTTGCTACGGGGATCTACGGCTGTCGGCGCGGACTTGTCCAAAATGGCGGGCCATAGCCTCTTGCAACCGTTCCGCGAGCGCGAGCAGGCGAGGCGGGATTTCTTCGGATACCGGGACCTTGGCCAGATCCGGCGAGCGTAACGAGATTTGTTTTGCCGGCTTTGTCTCAGATGGTCGTTTTGCCATTGGAACCGCCACGAAAACCGGATGTTAATGCCCACCGGCGGTGCTTTGTTCCGTTCGTGGACTATTTACTGGCCCGAGGCTCGGCCCGGTTCTAGTCTGAGGGCCGATTTGGCGGTTTCGCGGGCGCGGCTGTTACCGGGGCATGGCATGGTGTTCCAGAATGGAAGATTTCCTATTGTCGGCGTCGGCGCATCCGCTGGCGGCATTCCCGCGATGGAGGGCCTGTTCAAAGGACTGACCGGCGGCACCGGCATGGCGTTTGTCGTCGTCACGCATCTCAGCCCGGAACGGGAGAGCCTGCTGCACGAGGTCATCCGACATTACACCGAAATGCCGGTCGTCGTGGCCGAGGAGGGCGTGGCGGTGCAACCGGACCAGGTCTATGTGATGCCGCAAAACGTCGTCCTCAGCATCCGTAACGGCGCGCTTTCGCTGCGCCGGCCGAACACGCTCAACCGCGAACGCAAGCCGATCGACATCTTCTTCAGCGCATTGGCCGAGGACCAGGGCGAGTATGCCGTCGGCGTTATCCTGTCGGGTGGCGATTCAGACGGCACGCTCGGCGCCCGGGCCATCAAGGAGCATGGCGGGCTGACCATTGCCCAGGCCTCCAACGGCTACGGCCCCCGCAATCCAGATATGCCGCAGAGTGCGATTTCGAGCGGCCTGATCGACATCGCGGCGCCCGCCGAGCAGATCGGCGCAAAGCTTCAGGCGTTTGCCCGCGGCTTCGATGTGCTGAACGGACTCGTCGAAGCGGACGACGAGCACAAGGCCGAGATGGATCGGGCCCGCGATGAAATCTACGCCATTTTGCGCAGCCATTCCGGTCACGACTTTTCCGGCTACAAGCCCAAGACGTTCCTGCGTCGCGTAAAGCGGCGCATGCAGATCACGCAGCTACAGTCGATCACCACCTACATAGAGCGGCTGAAGAGGGATCCCGACGAGGTGGTGAAGCTGTTTCGCGACCTGCTCATCAATGTCACCAGCTTTTTTCGCGACGCCGAAGCGTTCAAATTGCTGGAGGACAAGATCATACCGCAGATTTTCGAAGGCAAGAGCGCCTCCGATGCGGTGCGCGTCTGGGTGCCCGGCTGCGCCACCGGCGAGGAAGTATTCTCGATCGGCATGCTGATGCGCGAGCGCATTGACAAGCTTTCGGCGCCGCCGCGCGTCCAGATATTCGCGACCGACATCGTCGAGCCGGCGCTCGCGGTGGCGCGTGCGGCGCGTTATCCCGAAGCGTTGCTGCACGGGCTGTCGCCACAGCGCAGGCAACGCTTTTTCCACAGCGACGGCGAGAGCTATGTGCTCGGTCCAGAGGTGCGGGAACTCTGCATTTTTTCACCGCACAGCGTAATCCGCGATCCTCCCTTCTCGCGCATCGACATGATTTCGTGCCGCAACCTGCTGATCTATTTCGGCCCGCAGATCCAGAACCGGGTCATTCCGATCTTCCATTACGCGCTGAGGCCGGGCGGTTATCTCTTCCTGGGCACGTCGGAAAGCGTCGGTCAGTACAGCGACCTGTTTGCCACGGTCGACAAGAAGCACCGGATATTCCAGGCGCGGGAACATGCCACGCCACGGCCGCCGGTCCTGGTCGGCAATGGCCGCACGGCTGCCTTTCCGGTCGCAAGCGGCGGCTCGAAGAAGGATGCCGCCGCCGGCCGTTCTCTCCGCCAGGCGATCGAGGCTCAGGTGCTGGAGCGGTTCGCCCCGCCTCACGTGCTGGTCAATGGCGATGGCGACATCGTCTACTATTCGGCGCGGACGGGCAAATATCTGGAAGCGCCGCAAGGCGCTCCGAGCCGGCAGTTGCTGACCGTGGCCCGTCGTGGGCTGAGACTTGAGCTGCGCGCCGCGTTGCGGGAAGCAGCCACGACGCGCCGCACGGTCGTGCGGGAGAACATAGCTGTCGAGGAAGAGGACGGACCGCTTCAGTTCATTACACTGACTGTCGAACCGTACACCGGGCGCGGCAACGGCGAGCCCCTCTACCTCGTCCTGTTCAATCCGGTGGCACAGGCCCAGCTACGCTTCGAGCCGGCAAGCAAAAGCGGTGGCACCGACGGCGCGTCTGAACTCGAACGGGAGTTGCGCGACACGCGCGAGCGGCTGCAATCGACCATCGAGGAATACGAAACCGCGCTGGAGGAAGTAAAGTCTTCGAACGAGGAGCTCGTCTCCGTCAATGAAGAGGCGCAGTCGACAAACGAAGAGCTTGAGGCCTCGAAGGAGGAGATGCAGTCGCTCAACGAAGAGCTCAACACCATCAACGCCGAGTTGACCGGCAAGATAGAGGAGCTCGATCGCGCAAACAACGATCTCAAAAACCTGTTCGAAAGCACAGAAATCGCGACCATCTTCCTCGACCGCAACCTTGTGGTGCGGACTTTTACGCCCGCGGCATCGTCCTTCTTCAACTTGCGTCCATCCGATGTCGGCCGGCCGCTGACCGATCTTTCGAGCCGGCTCGACTACCCCGAGCTGAAGGGGCACATCCAGGCTGTGTTCGAGTCGGGAGAGACCCTGAACCATCATCTTGCGCGCGACGACAACGACCGCTCTCACCTGGTTCGCATCAACCCCTATCGGGACAAGAGCGGCAGCATCCAGGGCGTGGTCGTGACACTGATCGACGTGACGACACTGGCGCAGGCGGAAGAGCGTCAGCAGGTGCTCATCTCCGAGCTGAACCACCGGGTCAAGAACATGCTGGCGGTTGTCGCCAGCATCACCAACCGTACGCGTGAATACTCGGCGTCGAAAGACGAGTTCGCCGACGCCTTGATAGGTCGCCTGCATGCAATGTCACGAGCCTACAGTCTGCTCTCGCGTGAGAGCTGGACGGAAGCCTCCGTCGAGGAATTGCTGCGCCAGGAACTCGACCCCTTCGGGGCTGAACGGTTTAAGCTTGATGGCGAGAGGGTAAGCCTCAAGCCCGCACAAGGGCTTTCGTTCGGCATGGCGATTCATGAGCTGGCGACCAATGCCGCCAAATATGGCGCATTGTCGAAGCCAACCGGGCGGATAGTTGTTAAGTGGTCGGTGGCGGACGTGACCTTCAGGCTCGTCTGGCGTGAGAAGGGCGGCCCGCGCATCAAGCAGCCAACCGACAGCGGCTTCGGCCTAACCCTTCTGCGCGGAGAAATCGGTTACCGACTGGGCGGAAAGGTTGAAACAACTTTCCACTCGAATGGTTTGGAGGCGGAAATCGCATTCCCCCTGACCCGCGAGGGCTCGCCGTGACCGGACAGATGCGCGTGCTGATTGTCGAGGACGAATGGCTGATCGCCGACGACGCGGCGGTTTACCTGCGCAAAGCCGGCCATCAGGTGGTTGGACCGGTGTCGTCGGTGACGGCGGCACTTCGGCTCGTTGGCGAAGGCGGCATCGACGCGGCATTGTTGGATATCCAGTTGAACGACGAAACCAGCTATCCGATCGCGGAAGCGTTGCAAACGCGCGGTGTTCCGTTCGCCTTCCTCTCCGGGTACGGCGAACGCGAAATTCCGGCCGGGTTCCGCACTTGCAGGATCGTGCAGAAACCGGCGAGCCAGAGTGCGATCCTGAATGCCGTGGATGAGCTCGCGCGCGCCGGCTGAATTCCTGTCGTTCCAGCGGCCGCCTTTTCAATCCAGCGGCTTGTCGGTCGGGCGCGGCGTGGTGCCAGCCTGCCGCCGCCGATTCCGGGTCGAGGCCTGCCGGAACCATTTCCGCCATCGTTTGTTCGGCTCGAAGAAAGGAGCCGCGCGAAATGGAGCGACGTAACGCGTTAATTGCGATGGTGATTTCGGCCATCATCATCGTCGGCTTTCTCATAGGCTTTTTGTACGGCGATATGGGCTGGCAAACCTCGCCGCTCAAAAGAGCCCCTGAACAGAACCAGGGTGGCAATGCTCCGGCCGATACTTCGCCTGCCGCCGGCATCAAGAAGAACCCCAAGGAAAATACCGAAATGCCAGGCCAGCAATGAAGGCCGGTCCAGCAATGAAGTTAACCAATGCCACGAATTGAAACGGGCTCCTGTTTTTGCGGCGCCATAACGGCGGAGATGCGCGGCGAGCCTTTCTGGATTTGCTCCGATCACGATGACGACTGCCGCAAGGCGATAGGAAGCCCGCTAACGGTGTGGGTCGGCTATCGGCCTTCTGAATTCACATTGCTCACCGGCACACCGAAAACCTTCTCGAAAACCCCCGGCGTGCTACGGTCCTTCTGCGCGGATTGCGGGACATCGATCGGCTATGTCGACCAGGGCCTGCCGGACGAACTCTATCTGACGATCGGCTTCCTCGATCATCCCGTACGATTTCCGCCACAGGCCCATGCATATTGGGACATGAGGCTGCCCTGGGTCGACTTTCCAGACGATCTGCCGCGGGTGGGGACGTATTCGAGGCGGCGAGATCCTGCCTTCGGAAATCCGGCGGACCGCTAGCCTGCGATCCGTTGCAGGTTGGAAAACGTGCATTCGGGGCTTGGTACGAAAACAACAATTGGCGCGCGGCCGAAAACGCGCCATGATGCGCCGATGGGCCGCCGTTTGGATGACAAGCTCGATTGCAAGGCGTGCGGGACGATCCTGATGGAGATTCCCGACAATCCGAAGGATTCGACGCCGATCTATTGCAGCAATTGCGGCGCCTATCTCGGCGAATGGGGCGAACTGCAGCAGGATTTCTACAGGCAGGCTTTCGGTACCGAGGCCTTCGATCTGAACCACGGAACCATCATCAAGAAATAACCCCGGATGTGCAGGCGTCCCCTGGCCTCAAGCCGTGGTCCGGGACCCGGCTCGTTGCGACAAGCGCCGTTCGTATCGGACCCTCGGGAACCTTTCTCCCGAGCCGCTTGTTTGGGTGGCGGAAGGAGAAACGCCATGAGCACAAAACCTCCCCCTGTTCCACCGGAGAATCTGAGCCCAAAAGGAGCCGGTGACAAAAAACCGATAGCCGCCGACCAAGCACCGCACGGCCAATCGACCGTGCCGGATCCCGACAAGCAGGGCCAGCAAGGCAATACGAAGGTCAACACCACCCATCAAGGCAACGTCCAGGATCGCTAGGTCATGTCCACGTCGAAGAAGACTCCTGCCAGCATCCGCCAGGGTGGTCCCGGCGCGGCGCACGAAAACGCCAAGAAGCCGCTGAGCGTCGAAAAGCCGCCGGCCGATTCCGACCGGCGCAGCCACAGCAAGGTCTCCGGTGGTGGCGGCGAACGCGACAGCCACCATACCCACGACCCCGAAAAGAAAGGCGACACCCGGCCTGCGCATCAGGGCAAGTGAAATCGGGTGGCGACGCGAAGATCGGTGGCTCGAGCGAAATTTCAGCGGGGACGGCGCGCCGAGGCGAACGGAACGACATTGTCGACATTTGCCGTCGGCAAATCAAACAGCATCGGAAGCCCTCGCGTCGCGGCCATCTCCACGATCAGCTCTTCGATGGAGTGATTGGTCAGACGCGTCTCGACGCCCAGCCGGATCATCGCCGCCAGCTTGTGCACCGGCACCGGCACGGACTTCGCCCGGTCGTCGAGCAGCTTACTGATTTCGATCACGACGTCTGCGTCGATATCCCTAGGCAAGTCTCGCATAAGCGCCTCCCCGCCAAACGAAACGAAAAGCCCGCCGCACCTTTCGATACGGCGGGCGATCCAGTAATGCGCACCGGCGAGGGGATCGGGTGGGCGTGCCGGCGCGCGCAGATCGCAAGTATTTTTAGTTAAATCCGCCAGCCTCGATGTGTCACGCGAAAACGTCTGTACGTTTTTACCGAACCGCGCGGATCGCTAGCTCTCCCGGCGCGACCGCACGGATGGCGGGACCCTTTGCCCTCCGGACAACGAACCTAAACAGTATACATTATAAACTTAAAACATCTTGCCAGGCGATCCAGCCTGTGCTCCACTTCGCATTGGAACGCGGCCTGCAGGTCGAATTCTATCGGTATGTAGCTGCATTTCAACGGATCACTGCGAGAACACCAGCTTCAAACGATATACGAAATCTTCGCGTGGGAAGGCGTGGATGACGGAAACGATAGAGCTCAAACGGGTTGGCGATGGCAATCTGCGTGCCCAGGTCTATCAACAAATCCGTCTGACCATACAGCATGGCGAATTGGCGCCTGGCCAGAAGCTCGTCGATGTCGACATCGCCGCCCAGCTCGGCATTTCCAGAATGCCTGTCCGCGACGCCTTGATGCAGTTGGTGCATGAGGGCTATCTCGTCGGCACCACACGCGGCTTCACGCTGCCCACGCTTACCGCAACGGATGTCGCCGACATCTTCGAGGTCCGCCGCTTGCTCGAGCCGCGGGCCGCCGCACACGCTGCGCGGACACTCGACGCCGCTGGCCTCAAGACGCTTGCGGCCGCGCTTCGGGAGGCGGAGGCTGCGGCCGCCGCCGGCGATGCCGACCGCTTTTTCCAGGCCAATTCGGCATTCAGGAATTGTTGGCTCGGCGCTGTCGAGAACCAGCGCCTTTCACAAACCATTGCAAGGTTCGCCGACCATGTCCTCGTCGTCCGTTTAAGGACGCTGTCGCACCAGCCGACGCAGGCCGTCGTCGTGGCCGGCATGCGCGCAATCTATGAGGCATTCGTCAAGCGCGACGCCGTCGCCGCTTACGACCGCATGACCCACTTCATTCAGAACGCCGAGGAGCGTTTCATGAAGCTGAGCCCTCCGTCTCAAAATTCCACCGGTGAAGGTGAGAGCATGTCGCAGCCGGGGAAACCATGATCAGGAAGCAGCACCCGCTGAAAGGGCCGAACAGGTTCAAGCTCGGCGTCTTTTCCATGAACGCCGATGGCGGCCTGGCAATGACCACCGTTCCGGAGCGCTGGCGTGCCCGCTGGGAAGACAACCTCAATTCCGCCTGCATCGCCGACCGCGCCGGCCTCGAGTTTCTGCTGCCGATCGCCCGCTGGCGCGGCTTCGGCGGTTTGACGCATGTGCGGGAATGGTCGTTCGAGACGTTCACCTGGGCGGCGGGTCTTGCTGTCGCCACGGAAAACATCGGCCTGTTCATGACGGTGCATGTGCCGCTGGTTCATCCGCTGCAGGCTGCCAAAGCGCTTGCGACGGTCGACCACATCTCCAACGGGCGTGCCGGCTTGAACATCGTCTGCGGCTGGAACCCGGACGAGTTCGCTATGTTCGGGCAGACGGTCGGCGAGCGGACCTACGATCAGGCCGAGGAATGGATCAACATCATCGTGCGTGCCTATCAATCGAGGGAGCCGTTCGACTTCAGCGGCGAGTTCTATGATCTGAAGAGTGTCGTTAGCCGCCCGCCAAGCTTGCAAGTGCCACGACCGGTGACCATGAACGCCGCCTTCGGCGCGCCGGGGCGCAACTACGCGGCGCGCCATTGTGACTATCTGTTTTCGACTTTTTCCGAAATTGCCGACGGCCGTGCGCATGTGGTCGACATTACCAACCGCGCGGCCGAAGTCGGGCGCGAAGTCGGCGTCTATACGGTCTGTCACGTCGTCTGCCGGGAGACCCAGCAGGAAGCCGAGGATTACTACCGGCACTACGCGCTGGAATGCGCGGACGAGGGTGCCGTCGACGAGCATATGCGCAAGAAGAAGGAATTCGCGAACTCGCATGACGCGAAGGCCTTCACCGAATATCGGCAGAGGTTCGCCGGCGGTGCCGGGACCTTCCCGCTCATCGGCACGCCGGAAAAGATCGTCGACGACCTCACCGGGATCATGGAACAGGGTTATTCCGGCGCCGCCCTGACATTCGTCAACTACACCTACGAACTGCCCTTCTTCTGCGACCGCGTGCTGCCGCTGATGCGCCAGGCCGGGCTTCGAGTAAATTGATGCCGGCCGCCGCCATTCCGACGCTATGGGTGGATGGGCACAACGCCATCGATCCGCGCGCGTTCAAACAGGCTATGCGGGCCGTGGCGGGCTCCGTCGCCATCCTCGCGTCGGAGCATGACGAGATCGGCTTTTGCGGCATCACGGCGACCGCTCTCTGCTCGTTCAGTGCCGAGCCGCCTTCGCTGCTTGCCTGTGTCAACCGCGGCAGCACCTTTGCCTCGGCCATTCGCGAAGGTTTGCCTTTTTCGGTCAATCTTCCCGCCGGCGACCAGGAGAACGTTGTGCGTGCGTTTGGCGGCATGACCAAAGCCAAGGGCGCCGCGCGGTTCTCGTCCGGATCATGGGTGCGCGGCGAAACCGGCGCGCCCTTGCTTGTCGGCGCGAGGGCAATGTTCGAATGCCGGGTGGCCGAAATCATTGTGCGGGCGTCGCACATGATCGTCATCGGCATCGTCTCGGGCGTTGCGCTGGATCGCGCTCACCGATCGCCGGTCTTCTACGCGCATGGGCGGTTCCTGACAGTAGGAGATGATGTCAACTAACCGCCGTTCGTGTGGCGGCGAAGCGTGCAATTTCAGATCGGCCCGATGATGGGCTCCGGCGAAGTGAATCTATCAGAGGGAATACGGCAATGCGCATTTGGAAATCCCTTGTTCTGGCTGCACTCATGTCGGGTGTGGCGGGTATCGCCATGGCCGAAGAGGTCGTCCTCAACGCCGTGCATTTTACGCCGACGCAGAACGGCTACGCCCAGAGCTTCCTGAAGTTCGTTCAGAAGGTGAACGAAAAGGGCAAGGGCGTGGTCCAGATCAACGTGCGTGGCGGGCCGGAGGTCATTCCACCGATCCAGCAGGGCGCGGCGCTCAGGAGCGGCCTGATCGATGTGATCGACACACCGGCAGGGCAGTTCCTCGAACTCGTGCCCGAAGGCGAGGTTTTCTCCGCATCGACGAAGACGCCCTGGGAGGTTCGCGACAATGGCGGCTGGGACTTCATCAGCGCAATTTTCGAGAAGAAGGCCAATGCCCATCTGCTGGCGCATGTCGACGCGGGCTCGGGCTTCAACGTCTTCACCGTCGACGAACCCAAGCTCAACGATGAAGGCAGCATCGACTGGGGCAGTTTGAAGATCCGTTCGTCGCCGCTCTATCGCGATTTCCTCGAATCTCTGGGCGCGACAGTGATCGTGCAAGCGCCGGGGGATGTCTATACCTCGCTCGAGCGCGGCGTCGTCAATGCCAACGCCTATACCGTATTTGGCTATGCATCCTTCGGCTGGGACAAATTCACCAAATACCGTGTCGATCCGCAATTCTTCAAAACCGACGTGCTGATCTCGATCAACAAGGCCAGATGGGACACGCTGTCGCCCGAGGCGCAGAAGCTGCTTGCCGACACCGCCGTCGAATACGAGCGCGCGAGCTATGACGCCAACCTTGCCGAATCCGAAAAACAGGCACAGGCGATGATCGACGGCGGGCAGAAGGTTGTCAGCTTGACCGGCGCCGGCCGCGACAAATTCCTGGCGGCTGCCACGCAGGCGAGCTGGGCGAGAATGGCCAAACGCGATCCCACCAACATCGATCAGTTGAAGAAATTCTTTCAGTAGCCCGAGCCGAGGGTGCCTTGTGCGCCCTCCGTCAAAGCTGGGCCAAGGGCAAAAGGTGGACATGAGGGTCGTCGGGCATGGACAGATTGTTTGCAGCGATTGGGAAGCTGAGCCTTGCGTTGGCGGCGGTGGCAAAAGTGGTGCTTGGCCTCATCATTGTCGCGGTGGTTGCTGATGTATGCGTCCGCAATCTGGGACTGAGGCCGCTTGCCTGGGCAGTATCCGCGACGGAATACGGCCTGCTTTACGCGGCATTTCTGCCGATGCCCTGGCTGGTCCACAGCAAGGGCCATGTCTTCGTCGAGTTCCTGCGCAAGGCGCTGCCGGTGCGGGCACGGGCGGTGCTTGAAAAGCTGGTCTATCTCGCCTGCATTGCCGTCAGCCTCTACCTCGGCAGCGTCGCTCTGTCGTCCCTGACCAGTGCCGTGGCGGGCGGCGAATATGAAACGCGCAGCTTCGACATGCCGAAATGGCTGGTCTTTCTGCCCATCATGCTCGCCTTCTACCTCTCGGCGCTGGAATGGCTCAGATATCTGCTCGGCCGTGACACGCTGCACACGCTGGATCCTCTGGAAATGGAAGGGCTCTGACCGGTGGCCTGGCTGTTTCCATTCGCCGTGCTCGTTGGCACCATCCTGGTGTTGATGGGGCTGGGGCTGCCGGTCGCCTTTGCGTTCTTCGTCACCAATGTGATCGGGCTGTACCTGTTCTTCGGCGGTTCAATCGGCGTGACGCAGATGGTCGCCAACTTCTCCGACGCTGTCTCGACCTACGCGCTTGCCCCGCTGCCGATGTTTCTTGTCATGGGCAGCCTGTTCTTCCGCTCCGGCCTCGGCGAGAAGGTCATCTACGCGCTCGACCTGTGCATCGGCAATCTGCGCGGACGCCTCGCCTATGTCGTCCTCGCCGCCGGCACGATCTTTTCCGCGCTGTCGGGCTCGAGCCTCGCCAATACCGGCATGATGGGCTCGCTGATGGTGCCCGAGATGCTGAAGCGGGGCTACAAGCCGCATATGGCCTACGGCCCGGTGCTTGGCGCCGGAAGCCTTGCCGTCATCATCCCGCCATCCTCGCTGGCTGTCTTGCTCGGCTCGCTTGCCCAGATCGATGTCGGCGCGCTGCTCATAGCGGGGGCTCTGCCCGGGCTGCTGCTCGTTGTCATGTACGCGGCGCTGATCTTCGCCCAGACGAAGATCGACCCGGACGCCGCTCCGCACTATCCGGTGCCCGCCGTTCCCGCGGCCGAGAAGGTGAGGGCGGTCGCCGTCAACATCATTCCGATGAGCGTCATCGTGTTCATGGTGGTCGGCACGATCATCCTTGGGATAGCGACGCCGACGGAATCGGCGGGACTGGGCTGCGCCGCCGTTTTCGCCTTGTTGTTTGTCTACCGACGGTTCAGCTGGTCGGTTGTCTGGAAGTCGCTGGACGATGCGATGAAGGTCACCGGCATGACCTTCCTGATCATCTCGGCTTCGACGACGTTCTCGCAGATATTCGCCTTCTCCGGCGCCTCCAACGGCTTTATCCAGTTCATCGTCGGCTACGATCTTGGACCGTATCCCATGCTGCTCATGATGGTGCTCGTCATCCTGCTGCTCGGCATGTTCATGGATCAGGTCTCGATGATGCTGATCACGCTGCCGATCTTCCTGCCGATCGCCCAGCAATTCGGCTACGAGCCCGTATGGTTCGGGCTGATCCTGCTGCTCGCCTACGAGGTCGGCTTCACCACGCCGCCGTTTGGTCTGCTGCTGTTCATCATGATCGGTGTCGCGCCGAAAGGCACGTCGCTCAAAACGGTTGCCATGTCAGCGGCGCCTTACATCGCGCTGACGCTTCTGCTGATCCTGCTGATTGTCCTCTTTCCGCAGATCGCTCTCTTTCTTCCGAATTTGATCTAGCCGAACTCGATCCAGAGGGTCTCCATATGCGCTTTGCCTATCTTGCCTTCTTCCATGACGACCGCGAGGCAAATTTGGCCATCGCCGGTGAAGACGTTGACGCTGTGCGGCGTGTGATTGCGTCGACCTCGGGTCTTGCGCTTGCCAACATCTATCTGCCCGAAGTGGCGACGGACATGTTCAACAACGATGGTCCACCGCCGGTCTTTGGCTTCCAGCTCTATTTCGACGAATTGGCGGACATGGAGGCGGCGCTGGCGCCGTCCGGCCATCTGCAGGCACTTGCCGCACCTGGCATGCTGTCGAACATCGCCGGTTCGAGGCCGACGCAACAGGCAATGTGCGTGCGTCCGTTTCCCGTCGAGGACGCTGGCGTCAAGACGTCCGGGCTGCCCTGCAGCTATCTTGTCCACTATCCCGGGCCGGCCGAAGACATGAATGTCTGGCTCCACCACTATGTGACGCATCATCCGCAATTGATGCGGGGCTTCCCAGGCATCCGCCACATCGAGGTTCTGTCGCGACTGGATTGGTGCGGTTCGCTGCCCTGGCCGCGGATCGACCATATGCAGCGCAATCGCGTCATGTTCGATAATCCCGCTGCATTGACGCACGCGCTGCAATCGCCGGCGCGGCTGGAGATGCGCGCCGACTACAATACTTTTCCGCCGTTTTCAGGCGGCAGCCGGCATTTTCCGATGTCGACTGAAGTCGTGCATCCTTCGTCAAGGGCCTCGTAGGCAAACAGGGTTTGCCGACGCCGAAAATTTCTGGAGATTTCATGTACGACTTTCGCAAGAAATGTATCTCTCTCGATCGCCTCATCGGCACCTTCTGCGCCATCCCGCACCCTGTGGCGGTCGAAGTGGCGGCCGCGAGCGGGGTCGATTTCCTGTGCATCGACTGGGAGCATTCGCAGATCGGCCGCGAACGGCTCGAGGATCTGATCCGCGCCGCCGATGTCCACAAGGTTCCCGCGATGGTGCGCGTTCCCGGCCACACGCCGGAGTGGATCGCGGCCGCGCTCGACGCCGGCGCGTCGGGCGTCCTGGTGCCGCGCGTCTCCACGGCCGAGCAAGCCCGCATGGCGGTCATGGCCTGCCGTTACCCGCCGGTCGGCGCCCGCGGTGTCGGTCCAGGCCGCGCCGCCGGTTATGGCTACAGCATTCCGGACTACCTAAAATCGGCCAACGAGGTCCTGACGGTCGCCATCCAGGTCGAGACGGCCGAAGGCCTCGCCAACATCGACGACATCGTCCAGGTCGACGGCGTCGACGTGGTCTTCATCGGCCCCGGCGACCTGTCGGTCTCGATCGACGCCATGGGGCCGGCCGGCCAGGACAAGCTCAATGCCGCGATTATGAGGATCGCGGCCGCGGCGCGCGCGGCCCGCAAGGCCGTCGGCATCTTTCGCCCTTCGGCGGATGATGTCGGCAAATGGTCGCGGCACGGCATCAGCTTCTACATGCTGGCCAGCGACACGATGTTTCTCGGCGCCGGCCTTGCCGCCGGTGTCGCGTCGGCGCGCAGCGCCTCATAGCAAGAGTTTGGCATGAAGATCATCAAGACCGACGGCGTGTTGTCAGTCGAGGAAGAGCAGTTGCGCTACCTCGACGGCTTGAGCGCCGAGTTTGTCGAAAAGACGCTGCTCACGGAAGATGCCCTGATCGAACACTGCCGCGACGCCGACGCATTGATGGTATTGCGAGAGCCGATCACGGCTCGCGTTTTGGCGGAACTGAAGAGGCTCAAGGTCGTCGGACGGTTCGGCGTCGGGCTCGATTCGATCGACGTCGAGGCCGCCAGCCGTGCCGGTGTTCAGATAACCTACGTGCCGGATGCCAATCTGGTGGAAGTCAGCACCCACGCCATGGCCCTGATCCTGGCCTTGACGCGCAGGCTGAAGCAGTTCGACAGCGCGGTGCGCGCCGGCCGCTGGGCTGCAATGACCGATGGCGCCGGCATCATACGGCCCGACAGGCAGATCATCGGCCTGATCGGCTTCGGCCAGATCGGGCGCCTGACTGCCGAGCGGGCGCGTGTCTTCGGCTACCACATCATCGCCTACGACCCGTACATGCCGGCCGAGCGCATCACGGCCGGTGGTGCTGAACCGGTCGGCTTCGACGAGTTGCTTGCCAGCGCCGACATCGTCTCGCTGCACGTTCCCGCGACACCGGAGACCAGAAACATCATGTCGGCGCAAGCCCTGTCGCGGATGAAGGAAGGGGCGATACTCATCAACGTGTCCCGCGGCGGCCTCGTCGACGAGGTTGCCTTGGCGGATCTGATCCGGCGTCGCCATCTGGCTGGCGCCGGCATCGACACTTTCGAGCGGGAGCCGCCTTCGCCCGACAATCCGCTGCTGGCGCTGGACACCGTCCTGGTCAGTCCACACGCGGCGCACTACTCGACCCAGTCTTACGCGGAGGTTCGCAACAAGGTGTTTGCCGATGTCGCATCGGTCCTGCGCGGCGGCAAGCCGGTATATCCGGTCAACCGGATATGACCATTCCCGATGTCGGCACCATCCGCTGCCTGTCGACAGTTCCACCTTGACGTTCCGGGGCAGGCGCCCTTGAGCGCGACCTCGGCAAGCGGATAGAGACGGGAACGGGTGAAGAGTGAATTCGCATTTTTTGCCGACAGCGCCACATTTTGTTCTTGCTTTGTGCCGGCAGCTATGCTACTAGTTTGTGTATGGTGCTGATTCGCACCGAGGACCCGTCGCAAGGCGGGTTTTTTGTCTTTAGGTTTCAGCGCCATCCGTCGAGGCTCTGCTCGGCTTGTCGCGACGCTCGACGATGTAGATGTGGTCGGCGACCAACACCACGTCGCCATGCTGGTTGATCACCTCGCAGCGCTCGATGACCCGGCCTGAATCGGGTCGCTTCGGATCGTCTTCCCTAGCTGAGATGGTGGTGCGGGTCCGGATCGTATCGCCGATGAACACCGGCTTGATGAAGCGCAGCCTGTCGTAGCCATAGGAGAAGGCAACCGGGTTGACGACGCTTGCCGTCAGTCCGACGCCGACCGAAAAGACCAGCGTGCCGTGGGCGATGCGCTGGCCAAACGGCGTCGTCTTCATGAACTCGGCGTCCATGTGGTGGGGAAAGAAATCGCCGGTATGGCCGGCATGGACGACGAAATCGGTCTCGGTGATGGTGCGCCCGCTGGTCATGCGCGACGACCCGATCTGATAGTCCTCGAAGTAGATCGTCTGCTCCATGTCAGGGCCTCGCCGGTATCGGTGTTGCTGGCGCCGCGCTCGATTGATAGGCGGCTTCGACCAGCGCCATGGTGCTCCAGCCGTCCTCGACGGAACTGACAAGCTCGGCGTCCTCGCCCGACGCGTAGCGCTGGACATTGGCCATGCGGCCGGCAAAGGCGTCCGGAAACCATGAGCCGACGAGTGGAACCGCAATCCAGCCCTTGCCGCCTTTGGGGTAGATTTCGAGAATATCCGGCTCGCCGCGCGGATAATCGAGGTTGACGCCTAATTTGAGGTAAGCGGCGCCCTCGGTGCCGCAGATGCGGAATTCGCAAGCCTGGTGTTTTCGACCGAATTTGTGATCGTGGTTGATCGACAGCGCACAGCGCACGGTGTCGCCATAGTCGAGGATCGCGCTGGTGCGCGTTTGCGCAACCTTATGGCCGGGGTGGCCGAGTGTCTTGGCGTGAACCCCCTTGGGATCGCCGAGCAATTGCCGGATCAGGTCGAGATAATGGATCGAATGCATGGCGATCTCGACACGCGGCGCCTGCAACAGGAATTCCCAGAGCTGCCAGGGTGTCGCCAGCGCCAGCCATGCGTCGAAATCGACCACTTCGCCCAGCCAGCCCTTGGCGATCGCATCCTTCAGCGCCAGCATCATCGGCGCAAAACGGAGTTGGAAATTCACAGCGGCCCTGAGGTTTTTTGAGCGGCAGATTTCGAGGATCTCGGTCGCCTCGGTGAGGTCGCTGCCCATCGGCTTCTGGATCAGCGCCACCGCACCATCGGGCAGCGCCCTGAGCACGCCGGCGTGATAGGCCGGCGGTGTCGCCAGGTCGAATACGGCGTCCTTGATTGACGCAGCTTCCTCGACCGACCGGTAAGCGGTGACGCCCCATTTCTGCGCCAGTTTTTCCGCCTTGGCCAGGTCGGGGTCGAAAAGCCCGGCAACCGGGAAACCGGCTTTCCCATAGGCCGGGAAATGCGCATCGCCGACGATCGAGCCGGCGCCGAAAATCACGATCGGCCTGGGCTTTGACGGTTGTGCCCAGGCCCGGGAAAGCGAGGCAGGATCGAAAATGTCATCAGTCATAGTGGAAGACTTCGTCCATCGACGCCCACCACTCGCCCTCCTTGCGGGTCGGCAGCGGCTCCTGGCATGGCATGCACAGCGCCCACCATTCCTGCGTCGTGGGATCGGCAGCCATCTTCGCCATGTCGGCGGCATAGTCGGTGCCGTGGTACTCGAAGGTGCTGAACAAAAGGTGCTCCGGCTCCCTTAGATAGATCGAATAATTCTTGATGTTGCAGGCGGAAATCATCTTGAGGACGTCCGGCCAGACGGCAGCGTGAAGCCGCACATACTCGGCGACTTTCTCCGGCTTGAGACCGAGCACCATTCCCATTCGCTGCATGTCCGCCTCCTATTTCACTATCGCCACGGTGAATTCCGCGATGCTCTTCGACTTGATCGCATCCCAGTCCCAGTCGATGCCGATGCCGGGCTCGTCCGGCGCCAGCGCGTGCCCGTCCTCGATACGCATTTTCTTGCCGGTCAGCTCGTCGAGCTGGGGAATATACTCGACATATCTGCCGTTCTGAACGGCGCATGTCAGGCTGACATGCAGTTCCATCAGGAAATGCGGGCAGACCGGTATGTCGAACGCCTCGGCTGCATGCGCCACCTTCAGCCACGGCGTGATGCCGCCGATGCGACCGACATCGACCTGCACGATCGAACACGCGCCCTTTTGCATATATTCGCGGAAATGCCGGATCGAATAGAGCGACTCGCCGATAGCGATCGGCGTCGATGTGGCACTCGACAGCCGCACATGACCGTCAATGTCGTCGGCCGGCAGCGGTTCCTCGATCCAGGCGAGGTCGAGTTCACGCAAGCGCTCGGCCCGGCGGATCGCCTCGTCGACTGAAAAGCCCTGGTTGCAGTCGGTCATGATCTCGTAGGAGTCTCCAACCGCCCGGCGCACCGCCGTCAGCCGGGCAAGATCCTCGGAACCGTGCGGCTTGCCGATCTTGACCTTCGAGCCGCGAAACCCCTTGGCCTTGGCGGCCAGCGCATCCTCGACCAGTGCCTCGGTTTCGATATGCAGCCAGCCGCCTTCGGTGGTGTAGAGCGGGCAGCGGTCCTTGGCGCCGCCGGCAAGCTTCCACAGCGGCAGGTTTTGCTTCCTCGCCCGCAGGTCCCAAAGCGCAGTGTCGATGGCCGCCAGCGCGATTGCCGTGATCGCGCCGATCGTCGTGGCATGGGTGGCGAACTCCAGCTCGCGCCAGATCGCCTCGATCATGTCGGCGTCGCGGCCGATCAGCCGCGGCGCAAGGTGGTCGGCCAGGAGCCGCATCACCGAGGAGCCGCCGGTGCCGATCGTGTAGCTGTAGCCGGTGCCGACCGCGCCGTCGGCGTCGGTGATGGTGACGATCGGTGTTTCCTGGCTGACAAAACTCTGGATGGCATCGGTGCGCTTGACCTTCGGCACCAAGTCGACCATGCGCAGTTCGACTTTCTCGATCTTTGCCATGATTTTAACCTCGCAATGTTTTGCCCGTTTCGGCAGAAAACAGATGGGCCTGCGACAGGTCCAGGCTCATCCTGACCCGGTCTCCGGCCCTGAGCGGCTTTGGATTGAGCATGCGGGATACCCAGTCGCTGCCGTTGAATTCGGCAAACACCAGCGTCTCGTTGCCAAGCGGTTCGGTGACGGTCACCGGCAGTTCCACCTGGTGGACGTCGACCTCTTCGCCGGAGCTGATGCCGTGTCCCGTCGGATAGATGTCGTCGGGCCTGAGGCCGAATACGACCTTGTCGCCGGTTCCGACATTTGCCTTGAACTGGCTGGGCAGAGGCAGTCTCTCGCCGCTGGCGAACAGCAGCTGTCCGTCGTCGACAACCGCCTCGTGCAAATTCATCGGCGGTGAGCCGATGAAGCCGGCGACGAAGCGCGTCTGCGGCCGGCGGAAGACCTCGTCGGGTGTGCCGACCTGCTCGATGAACCCGTCACGCATGATGACGATGCGGTCGGCCAATGTCATCGCTTCGACCTGGTCATGGGTGACGTAGATCACCGTCGACCGGACCTTGGCATGGAGTTTCTTGATCTCGGTGCGCATCTGCGTCCGAAGCTTGGCGTCGAGATTGGAAAGCGGCTCGTCGAACAGGAAGACGTCGGGATCGCGCACGATGGCGCGACCCATGGCGACGCGCTGGCGCTGTCCGCCCGACAGCTGCGACGGCCGGCGGTCGAGCAACTGGTCGAGGCCGAGAATGCCGGACGCTTCGGCGACGCGACGGTCCATTTCTTCCTTCGCGGCGCCGGCTATCTTCAGCGAGAAGCCGAGGTTTTCGCGCACCGTCATATGCGGATAGAGCGCGTAGGACTGGAACACCATCGAGATGTTGCGCGAGCGCGGCGGCAGGTCGTTGACCATGCGGCCGCCGATCTCGATGATCCCGTCGCTGATCGCCTCGAGGCCGGCGATCATGCGCAGGGTTGTCGACTTGCCGCAGCCGGACGGCCCGACCAGCGCGATGAACTCGCGGTCGGCGACCTCGAGGTCGATGCCGTGCACGACCGCCACCGGACCATAGCTCTTGGTGAGTTTCTTGAGCGATACAGTTGCCATGTCAGCCTTTCACCGCGCCGGAAGTGAGGCCGCCGACGAGATGTTTCTGGACGATGAAGGTAAGCGTGAGCGCCGGTATGATCATAACCACGGCGAGCGCGCACATGCCGCGCCAGTCGATGGTGAATTCGGCCGTATAGTCGAGCAGGCCGACCGGCAGGGTCTTGGAGTTGATCGAGCGTGTCAGCTGCGAGGCGAGCGCGAACTCGTTCCAGGAGGTGAGGAAGGCAAAGATGCCGGCCGAGGCGATGCCCGGCCCGGCCAACGGAAACTCGACCTGCCAGAAGGCCTGCCAGCGCGTGCAGCCGTCGATCTGCGCCGCCTCGGCGAGGTCTTTCGGCACCTGGCGGAAAAAGCCGTCGATCAGCCAAACGGTGAAGGGCACGTTGAGCGCGACATAGACCAGGATCAGCCCGAAATGCGTGTCGATGATGCCGAGCCGCGCAAAGACGAAGAACAGCGGCAGCGACAGCGCAATGCCAGGCACCGTGCGCGTCAGCATCAGGCCAAGGAACATCGCCGATTTGGCGCGAAAGCGGTAGCGCGCAAAGGCATAGCCGCCGGCCATGCCGATAACGATGGCGATCACCGTCGAGGTCACCGAGATGATCAGCGAATTGCGGAAGTAGTCGAGCACCGGAATGCCGCCCTGGCCGACGCCGCTGAACATGGCTGTGTAGGCATCGAGCGAGAGTTGCTGCGGGATCCACACCGGCGGCTTGGCCATGATCTCGACGGTCGGCCGCAGCGACGACAGCACGATCCAGATGCCGGGCAGGCAGATGACCAGCATGGCCAGGAACAGTCCGATGCCGTGAACGATGCCGAGCGCTTTGTTGCCGACGCGATGCAGGCTGTTCTGGTCCATCCTCACCACTCCGCCGCGATCTGCGTGCGCGCCGCGGCGAGCTTGCGGTAGAAATAGACGGTGAACAGGATGGACAGCAGGATCGAGAAATAGGCCATGGCGTTGGCCATTCCCATCCGGGCATCGCCATAGGCGGTGCGGGCGACGAGCGTCCAGACCAGTTCGGTGCGGCCGGCAGGACCGCCGTCGGTCATGATCTTGACGATGTCATAGGCGCGCGCGACGTCGAGCGAGCGGATGGTCATGGCGATGAAGGCAAACGGCATGATGAACGGCCAGGTGACATAGCGGAATGTCTGCCACGGCGTGCAGCCGTCGACGCGGGCCGCCTCGACCGGTTCGCGCGGCATCGCCAGCAGCCCGGCAAGGATCAGGATCGCGAACACCGAGGTCGACGACCAGATCTCGGCGGTCAGGATGGCGATGAAGGCGAGATTGCCGTCGATCAGCCACGGGATGGCGCGGTCGGTCAGGCCGAGCCCCTGCAGGGCGTTGTTCACCAGGCCGATATTGTCGTTGAACATGAATTTGAACTGGAATCCGACCAGGATCGGCGAAAACATCATCGGAAACATCATGATGGTGCGCAGAACCCGCTGGCCGCGCGATGCCTTTTCCACCAGCAGCGCCAGCCCGAGCCCGATCACCATTTCCAGGTTGAGCGCCACCGTCAGCAGGACCACGGTGCGGGCAAAGGCAACCCAGAAAGCGCGGCTGGTCAGGATGGCGACGTAGTTGCGCGCGCCGATGAAGACCCAGAACGTCTCCGGCCTGGTCAGCCGGAACGGCGTGAAGCTGGAATAGAGCGACAGCAGCAGCGGCACCACCACCACCGCCGCAAGCACGATCACCGCCGGCAGCAGGAGCAGCAATGGCGGCGAAGGTCTCCAGCCTTTCATGGCGATCCGGTTCTGGTTGGTGCCCGGACACCGAAGGCCGCCATTGGCGAGCTGGGATCAAGACAAAGCGTGTTGCGCATGGTTCGAAAAAAGTTCGGGGCGCCGCTCTTCAATGAGCGCGGCGCCCCCCTTGGTTGAATGATCAAAGCTTGCCTGCGTCCTCGAGGATCTGGGTGGCCTTGGCGGCAGCGTCGTCCAGCGCCTGCTTGGAGGTCTTGTCGCCAAGGATGGCGGCCTGCAATTCGGGATAGACGGCGTTGGAGATTTCGATCCATTCAGGTGTCTGCGGCACGGCAAAAGCGTGCTTTGCCTCTTCCTGGAACGCGGCCAGCACTTCCTTCTTATAGGGATCGCTTGCCGCCTGCTGAATATCCCAGTCCCACACCGCCGTGCGGGTCGGCAGTGGGCCGCTTGCCGCCTCGAGCTTCTGGCTGTCCTCATTGGTCAGGAACCAGACCAGCGACGCCGCCGCTTCCTTGCTGGCGCAGTTTTCGGTGACTGAAAATCCGTGGTGCCCCGACCAGCCGGTGCGAATGCCGGCCGATCCCTTCGGCGCCACCTTCACCCCGACATTGCCGGCGACCTTCGACGACTTTGGATCGTTGAAGAAGCCTGCCCAGCCCGGCCAGTCGAGGTTGATGGCGACGGTGCCCGAGGCAAAGCCCTGGCCGAGATCGTCCCACAGATAGTTGGTGGTGCCGGCCGGCACCGCCTTGGCCTTGTAGAGATTGACGAACCAGTCGAGCGCGTGCACGCCGGCCTCCGAGTTGAAAGCGGGCCTGCCGTCCTTGTCGAGGTACTCGCCACCGTCGGCGATGAGCATCTCGTAAAAACGGCCGTTGATCGCCTCTTCCTTGCCGGCGAACTGGGTGCCATAGAAATCGGGCGGGCTGGCGAAGAATTCCGCCTGCTGGGCGACCTCGTCCCAGGTGTCGGGCGGTGTCAGTTCCTTGCCGTACTTGGCCTTGTAGGCGGCCTTCTTGGCTTCGTCCCGATAGAGGCTCTTCTGGTAATAGAGCGCCGAGACATCGAACTGCGCGCGCGGCAGCATCACCAGCTTGCCGTCGAGCGTCGAGGCCTTGATCGTCGACGGCACGAAGGCGTCGATCTCCTCCTTCGGCAGCAGCTTGTTCAGGTCGGTGTAGATATCAGGATATTGCGGCGCGAAGGACGAGTGGTTCGAGCCGACGCACCAGTTGATGCTGCCGGAGGCGATGTCCGACTTGATCTCCTTGTCGAGCTCGAAGTGGTTCTTTTTCGAGATCACGTTGACCTTGGCGCCGGTCAGTTTTTCCCATTCGCCGATGCGCGCGTAGAGCCCTTCATATTGCTGGCCGCCGATCAGCTTGGCGTCGATGGTGACGCCGTCGAATTTGCCTGGCAGGTCGGCAGCAAGGGCAGCACTCGCACCAAGTGCGAGCAGCGTTACGCCGGCCGACAGGCCGCAGAACAGTTTCGTCATTGGTATCCTCCCAAGAGCTTGCATCGATCGCCTTGTGAGGTCGATCGGCAGCTTCATTCATATACAAACAAAACATTCATGCGATCGTCAAGCCGAAAGTTCTTTCGGAAGCAATACCGTTATGCGTATATGAAAAATGCAATTCACTGGAGAGGCGGAATGGCAGAGGACGAGGAAGACGACCGCTATCGAGCCCCGGCGCTGGACAAGGGGCTCGACATCCTCGAGCTGCTGGCCGGTGTCGATGGCGGCCTGACGCAGGCGGAAATCGCCAAGAAGCTCGACCGCAGCCCGAACGAATTCTATCGCATGCTGGACCGGCTGGTGCGGCGTGGCTATGTCACGCGGCCCGATGGCGACCGTTACTCGCTGACGCTCAAGCTGTTTGGTCTGGCGCAGCTGCACGCGCCGGTGCGACGGCTGGTTTCCTATGCGACGCCGCTGATGCGCGAGCTGGCCGAGACCACGCAGCAGGCAAATCAGCTGGTCGTCTTCGATCGCGGCTCCGCCGTAGTGATCGCACAGCAGGAGGCGCCGGATTACTGGGGCATCTCGATCCGCGTCGGCTCGCATATCAGCCTGTTCGACACCGGCTCCGGCCATGTGTTGCTGGCGTTCCGCCCGCCGGAAGAGCGGCAGATGATGATCTCAGAACATCTGCGAAGCACCGACAAGCCGCCGCAATCGCCGGAGTTCTTTGCCCGCCTCGACCAGATCCGGGAACGCGGCTACGAGATGATGGCATCGATGCAGACCGCCGGTGTCTTCAACCTGTCGACGCCGGTTCTTGGCTCGGACGGCAGGGCGATCGCCGCGCTGTCGATCCCCTACATAACCCTGGTCAACGCACCCAAGGCGCCCGACATTACGAGGACGATTGAGCTGCTGCTGGCAGCGACCGAAAAGCTGTCGCACCTGGCGGGATCGACCGTCAAGCAATCGCGATGAATTCTTATTTGAATGAAGAATTTCTCCATGAGATGATCGCGAAGTCGCCAAGGAGGAGCGCGCCACCATGATTTTCGACACTCATCTGCACCTGATCGACCAGTCCGCGCTGCGCTATCCCTGGCTGGCCGGCGTGCCGGCGCTCAACCGCGATTTCTCCTACGACGAATATGCAGTCCAGGCCCGCCGCGCCGGCATCGAGGGCGCATTGCACATGGAGGTCGATGTCGATCCTGCCGACATCGAGGCCGAGACCAGCCATGTGAAAACGCTGTCGCAGCAGAAGGGCAGCCTGCTACGCGGTGCAATCGCCTCGTGCCGTCCGGAAGAGCCGGGCTTTGCCGGCTATCTCGAGCGCCAGCGTGAAGATTCTTTCGTCAAGGGCTTTCGGCGTGTGCTGCACGTCATGCCGGATGAACTGTCGGAAGGCGCGCTGTTTCGTGAAAACATCAAGCGGCTTGCCGGCAGCGGCCTGACCTTCGACCTCGTCGTCCTGCCGCACCAGATCCCCAAGGCGCTCGTACTCGCCGACCTCGCGCCGGATGTGCAGTTCGTGCTCGACCATTGCGGCGTGCCGGACATCAAGGGCGGTGCCGAGCACCCCTGGCGCGAGCACATGGCGGAGATCGCGCGGCGCCCGAATGTCGTCGGCAAAATTTCCGGTGTGGTCGCCTATGCGGATGCCGGATCCTGGACTGTCGAAACGCTGCGTTCCTATGTCGAGCACACCATCGAATGCTTCGGCTGGGATCGGGTCGTCTGGGGCAGCGACTGGCCGGTCTGCACGCTCGGCGGTGGGCTTACGACCTGGATTGCGGCAACGCACGCGCTGCTTGCCGGCACCAGCGACGATGAACGGCAAAAGCTGCTCTCCGGCAACGCCAAGCGGCTGTGGAGTTTGTAGAGCAATTTTGCAGCCAAGTGGAATCACTTGGCGTCGCACAAATGCGGCTAAAACGAATAGACGGCCTCAGATGGTCGCCGACACGCGCCGCTCGCGACCGTAGAGCGAAACCAGGAGCACGATGACCATGCCAAGTGCCGCCCAGACCGACGACAGCACCTTCTGCGGCGCGCCGTCATATTGCGCCTTCAGTTCGGCCGGCAATCCAGCGATCACGCCCGAAACGTCTTGAGCCCAGGCTATGGTCCTGAGCGATGCAAGTGCGGTTGCGGTCATAAGGCCGCGGATCAGCCTGTTCATGTTCTCCTCTGTTCGGTTGTTTCAGGCTTCTCCGCCGGCAACGCCGGACACCTGCCTCGAAAGGCTCTCCCGAAACAGGCGATTGAGATCGGCAACGACGCGAGCGGCATTGTGCCTTTCGCTCAGGCCAAGATTGATGCGATCTGACGCCGCCTGCTGGAAGGCCATGTAGCCGTCGTGCCGCGGCCTGATCCAGGCACCTTCGAGCGTGGCTCGGGTGTCCTTGTAGAAATTGCCGCTGGCGGCATTGACGGCGGCATCCGCCCAGGCTGCCGCATGGCCGGGCTGGCCGCCGGCCGAGGCGTAAGGGCCGCGCTGCACGTCACCGCTGGCGATCCAGTAAGCGAAGTCGATGGCCGCCCGCCTGGCCTTCGAAAAGGCCGACACGGCGATGCCGGTCCCGCCGAGCGCCGAGCCTTTGGGACCGACATTGCCCGCAGCAGGGATATCGGCGAAAACAACGCGGCTGGGCCGGAATCCGGCGATGGCGTAGGAGACATAGCCATAGATCAGCGGCGCACAGGCGATCCGCGATCCCGATCCGGCCATTTGCTCAAGAACCGCGATCGGGTCCATGCCAAGACAGGCCGGGTCGACGAGCGCCGCGATCTCGCGCATCATCTCGAAAACCTGCTTGCCAGTTGCTGGATCCACATGGTCCCCCGGGCCTTCACCGGCGGGCCGGCCGAGATTGCCGGCGAGCGTGTAGAGCACCATCAGCGAATGCGGCGGCCTGAGCGGCAACAACACGCGGCCCTGCCGCGCCAGATCGAGCGCATCGGCCCAGCTCGCCGGCGCAGCCGAGAGCATGTCGGGCCGCCACGCCTGCACCTGGCTGGCCGCGTCGATCGGAAACGCCCACTGCCGGCCCTGCCAGTTATAGCTGGCATAGGACCGGCCGACGCTGCCCGCCGCAAGTGCTGCGCGTTCGGCTTCCAGGCCGGCGACATCGAGCGGCGTCAGGCAGTTCTCGGCGGTGATCTGGCCGACATGCGGATGGTCGATGACGATCAGATCATAGGCGCGGGCCAGTTCCTCGACCGGAAAGGACTCGAAATCCTGCAGCGAGCGCTTGTCCCATTCGATAGTGACGCCGGTCCGTTCCTTCCACAGCGCCGAACAGGCGACCATTGGGTCATAGCCGCGCGGATGGCTCCAGGTCATGCCTTTGAGTATGACGTCGCTCACAGCCCGAACTCCGCGCGGATTTTTGCGCTGTGCTCGCCGATGCGTGGCGCGGCCCGCTCGACCTTGGCGCGGATGCCGTCAACCCTGAGCGGCGAGCGCGTGGTAAGGATCGAAACGTCATCCTCGCGCGTCACCGTCTGCAGCATGTCGAGAACCTGGAAGCCTTCGCTGGCCATCATTTCCGGCCAGGTCAAAACCTTGGCGCACCAGATGTCGGCAGGTTCGAGGATGGCAAGCCACTCGTCGACCGTTTTCGTCGCGATTTTTTGCGCGATAATCGCCTTGATCTCGTCGCGGGCAGTGAACCAGGTCGACGGCTGATCGCGGTAGGGCGCAAGTTCCTCGAGCCCGAGGAGATCGGCGAGTTTCGAGATCGGCGTCATGGCGATCGCCAGATAGCCGTCCTTGGCCGGATAGACGCCGTAGGGCGCCGACAGATAGGCGTGTGCGCTGCGGAAGCTCGACCGCCGCGGCAGCCGGCGCCCATCATTGAGATGCGTGGTCAGCACCTCGAACTGGAAGTCGACCAGCGCTTCGAGCAGGCTGGTCTCGACATGGCTGCCCTTGCCGGTCACACCGCGCCGCACCAGTGCGGCGAGGATGCCTTGCGCGGCGGCCGAACCCGCCAGCATGTCGGCGATCGCCAGGCCGAAGGGCACCGGCCCCTGGTCCTCGTCGCCGTTCAGCCACATGACGCCGGAACGGGCCTGCGCCAGCAGATCCTGCCCGGGCCGCTTGACCCATGGGCCTTCCTCGCCATAGCCGCTGATCGAGGCATAGACCAAGCGCGGATTGATGTTGCGCACCGCCTCATAATCGAAGCCCAGTCGTTCGATGACGCCGGGCCTGAAGTTCTGGATCAGCACGTCAGCCCTGGCCAGCAGGCCGCGCAGTGCCGCAAGGTCGGCCTCGTCCTTCAAGTCGATGGCAAAGCTTTCCTTGGCGCGGTTGATCGCGTGGAAAATAGTGGAATCGCCGCCGATCTCGGTGTCGCTGAGATAGAGTCGGCGCGACAGGTCGCCGCCATCCGGCCGTTCGATCTTGATGACGCGAGCGCCGAGGTCGAGCAGTCTGAGCGAGCAGTAGGGGCCGGACAAGAACTGGCTCATATCCACAACGATGAGCCCGGTCAGCGGCAGTTCGGCAATGGCAGCCATTGCCTATTTCTCCGTCCTGCCGGCGAAATCGGCCGGATTGCGGTACTTCACCGTCTGCAGGTGCTCGCAATAAAGCACGAGCTCGCCTTCACCTTTGAAGACTTCATAGCTGGCGCGGATCAGCCCCATCTCCTTGTATTTGGGTTTCTTGTCGAGGTTGGAGCGGATCGAATAGATCGTGTCGCCGATGAACACCGGCTTGATGAAGCGCAATTTGTCGTAGCCATAGGAAAAAGCGTTGATGCAATTGGTGGCAACGAGGCCGAGCCCGGCCGAGAACACGAAGGCGCCGGCGACCAGGCGCTTGCCGAAGATGCCTTCTGTTTCGGCGAACATCTGGTCCTGCACGTAAGGATGGATATCGAGCACCAGCGCGTTGAAAAGATGGCTGTCGCCCTCGGCAATGGTCCTGCGCAGCGAGCGGATCTTCTGGCCGACCGGCCAGTCTTCGTAGAACCAGTTCTCCGCGTTCCAGACGGGAAGGTCGGCGTGATCCCTAGGCATGTTGGCGGGGTGTGTCGATGCCACGCCCACGGTTGGCGCGAAACCGCTCATGACGACTTCCCCTGGGAGCGGGAATCGTCCATCAGGGCGCGCCGCAGACCAGCGAAATGCATGATCGATCCTCCCGTCAATCTTCTTTTGTGAATAGTATTTTCACATATGAGGTTGTGATGCAAGCGAGTCTCGGCGAAATTTTGGCGGCTCCGTCGCGGCCAATGCCGGCGGAACATGGGAGGAAGTGATGCAGAATGCCTGTCTGGTTTTCGTCGGCAGCCTCAATCGCGACGCCCCATATTTTCAGGGCGCGCGCGGCGTCGGGCTGGGCGTCTACAGTTTCGACGAGGGGACGCTGGAGACAAAGAAACTGGCCGAGACGGAAGACATCGACAATCCGACCTTTCTGTCGGTGACGCCGGACGGCTCCCACGTCTACGCCAATTCCGAAGTGTTCACCTGGCGCGAAGGGGTTGTCTCGGCCTACCGTTTCGACAGGCGGACCGCCACGCTGTCCTACATCAACAAGCAGCCGACGCTGGGCAGCATCACGGCGCATAACACCATCACGCGCGACGGGACCAAGCTGCTGGTCGCCAATTACGGCATGGGCGAGGGCGGCCCCGATCGCTCGGTCGTGGTCTTGGGGCTGCGCGAGGATGGCGGCCTGAGCGCACCGTTGTCGAGCGTCGCCCATAGCGGGACCGGACCAGACCCCGCACGCCAGGAGCGGCCGCATGCGCATAGCGTAACCGAGACGGTTGCCGGCGGCATGGCGATCGTCGCCGACCTCGGCATCGACCAGCTGGTGTCCTATCGCATCGGCTCAGACGGCAGTCTGGCGAAGCTCGCCGAATCGGCGTTTGCGCCGGGGGCTGGTCCGCGCCATCTCGCGCTGCATCCGGGCGGCCGCTTCGTGTTCGTCATGAACGAGCTGGATTCGACGGTCGTCTCGCTAGCGCTGGAAGACGGATCAGGCAAGCTTGCGGTGATCGACAGTAAGCCGGCGGTGCCGCCCGAGGCGCGCGACGGCAATCACTGCGCCGACATCCAGATCTCGCCCGACGGCCGCTTCCTCTATGGCTCCAACCGCGGTCATAATAGCATCGCCGTGTTTTCGGTCGACCAGCAAACCGGCAGGCTTGCCCTTGTGGGCTATACGCCTTGCGGGGGCGCCACGCCGCGCAATCTGGCCCTGACGCCTTCGGGCGGCCATCTGTTCTCGGCCAACCAGAATGCCGACCGCATCTCGATTTTCGCCCGTGATGCCGCAACCGGCCGGCTCACCGATACCGGCCGATCCATCGATATTGGCACGCCGATGTGCGTGAGGATTGTGCGTTGAAGTGACCTCAGAACTCGAGCGCCTGCCTGAGTGCCGGGCCGCTCCTGACGCGCAAATCGAGGTCGGCCTCGATATGGTCGATGTGGTGCAGCATCAGGGCGCTGCCGCGTTCGGCATTGCCATTTTCCAGCGCTTCGAGGATCTGCGTGTGTTCGTTGTGGCCGCAGCTCGAGATACCCGAGCGGCCATAGAGTGCGATCACCAGCGATGAGCGAGCGACCAATTCCTCCATGAAGCGCTGCAGGATGACGTTTCCCGCGACCGACGCCAGAAGCAGGTGAAAATCCCCCGACGCTTTGATCTCCGATCGCCTTGCGTTCGGTCCGCGTTCGGCGATGAAACGGCCTTCTTCGTCGAGCTGGGCCTTGAACGCGGCGACATGCGCCGGCGTCATCCGCCCGGCGGCGGCAATTGCGATGCCGGGTTCGATGAGCCGGCGCGAGGCAAAGACTTGCCGCGCTTCCTCCGGCGACGGATTGGCGACGAAGGCGCCGCGATTGCGCTCGGTGCGCACCAATCCCTCGAAGGAAAGCATCTGCAGTGCGGCGCGTGCCACGGTGCGGCTGACATCGAACAGCGTGCCGACTTCGCCTTCGGAAAGCTTGGTTCCTGGCGCCAGCCGGCGATCGACGATCGCGTCGCGCAACTGGTCGCGGATCGCCTGCGCGCGATCCTCGTTGGCGGCCTCGATAGCAGGGATAGTCTGGTCGGCAATGTTCATGCAGTGGTCCTGCCTTCTTCTATCCTGAATCGCATCGCTTGGACGAGAGACAAAGTGAATACAGGAACGAAAAATATTGCATACGATTTTTGCGAGGATCGGTGGCAATCGCCTATAATTTGTGCATTGCACAAGGATGCCGTATCGGCAGCCATATTGAGGCGCCCCTGATTTCTTCGAGGATTCAGTCGATTGGTGCGGCGGTGCGCAACTGGCACGCATGATGCTTTGGCTAATCCAACCAAAGGGGAAGCTGGATGTCCAAAGCCGCCGAAATCGACATTGTGTCCGTTTCGAAAGTCTATGGCGCGACGACTGCCGTCGAAGGCATCAGCCTGAAAATCCCTGCGGGAACCTATTGCTGCCTGCTCGGTCCGTCCGGCTGTGGCAAGACCTCGACGCTGCGCATGATCGCCGGGCACGAGAGCATATCGGGCGGCGACGTGCGTCTCGGCAACACAGTGGTTACCGACCTGCCGCCGGCCAGGCGCGGCACCGCCATGATGTTCCAGTCCTACGCGCTGTTTCCGCATCTCGACCTGATCGACAATGTCGCCTTCAGCCTGAAGATGAAGGGCGTCGGCAAGGAAGAGCGCCGCGCCAAGGCACTCGACATGCTGAAGCTGATGCAGATGGAGGCCTATGCCAGCCGTCGTCCGGCGCAGCTTTCCGGCGGGCAGCAGCAGCGCGTTGCTCTCGCCCGCGCATTGATCACCGATCCCGAGGCGCTGTTGCTCGACGAACCGCTTTCGGCGCTCGATCCGTTCCTGAAGATACGCATGCGGGCCGAACTGAAGAAGCTGCAGACATCGCTCGGCATCACTTTCGTCCACGTCACCCACAGCCAGGAAGAGGCGATGGCGCTGGCCGACCTGATCGTGGTGATGAACGACGGCCGAATCGAGCAGGCGGCGCACCCGCGCACGGTATTCGAGCGGCCGGCCACCGCCTTCGTCGCTCGTTTCATGGGCGACCACAATGTCATCTCCGGCCGCGTCGCCGGTAGTCGCGACGGCATGGTCGTTTTCGACGTGCCCGGCGGCGTCGCGCTCGCCGCGAGCGGGCAGGGCAGGGAGACCGGGGAGCCCATCGACATCGCCATTCGCACCGACCACGTGCGCATCGGCGAGCCGCCGGCAGCCGGGCTCGGCTTCACCGGCATTATTGCAAACGTCGAGTACCGCGGTTCGACCGTGAAGCTCTTGGTCAATGGCGCCGGCATCGAGGATTTCACGGTGATCGTCGACGACACCAGCTTCTTCGCCAGGCCGGTCGCCGTCGGCGACGCAGTGCCGATCGCCTGGGACGCCGAGGACGCGATCGTCCTTGGCCGTCTCGATTCCTGAAACCCAGCATAACCAACCAAAACAGGGGAACTGAACATGACGAATACCACCGACAAGAAGACTGGAATATCGCGACGTTCGCTGCTCAAGACAGGTGCCGCCGCCGTCGGTTTCGCCGCCGGTTCCGGCGCCATATCAGGCTTTCCGACCATCTGGGCGCAATCGAACATCACGCTGCGCCAGTTCGGTACCGGCGTGTCCAATCTCAACGCCATCGCCGACAAGTGCAAAGCCGATCTCGGCATCACGCTGGAGATGACGGCAACCGATTCCGACGCCGCCGCGCAGCGCGCCGTGACGCAGCCCGACAGCTACGACATCGCCGACATCGAATACTGGATCTGCAAGAAGGTGTTCCCCACAGGCGTCCTGCAGCCGATGGATGTCAGCAAGCTGAAATATTACGACGAACTGGTGCCGCTGTTCAAAACCGGCAAGCTGACGCCGGACAGCGTCATTGCCCAGGGCACCGCGCCGCATACCGTCGGTTACGTCGAGGCGCAGGACAGCAAGGTTTTCGCCAAGGCGCCGACCAATTGGTTCACCATGGTGCCGACGATCTACAATGCCGATACGCTCGGCATCCGCCCCGACCTCGTCGGCCGCGATATCACCACCTGGGCCGACATCATGGATCCGGCCTTCAAGGGCAAGACCGCCATCCTCAACATCCCGTCGATCGGCATCATGGATGCGGCGATGATCATGGAGGCAACGGGCAACATCAAATACGTCGACAAGGGCAACATGACCAAAGAGGAGATCGATAAGACGATCGACTTCCTGATCAAAGCCAAGCAAGCCGGCCAGTTCCGCGCCTTCTGGAAATCCTTCGACGAAAGCGTCAACCTGATGGCTTCAGGCGAAGTGGTAATCCAGTCGATGTGGTCGCCGGCCGTGGCCGCAGTCCGCTCCAAGGGCATCGCGTGCCGCTTCCAGCCGCTCAAGGAAGGCTACCGCTCCTGGGGTGGCGGGCTTGGCCTGGCAGCCCATCTCTCCGGCGCCAAACTCGACGCCGCCTATGAATACATCAACTGGTACACGTCAGGCTGGGTGGGCGGCTATCTCAATCGCCAGGGCTACTACTCGGCCAACATGGTGTCGGCCAAGAAGTTCATGTCCGAGGACGAGTGGGGCTACTGGATCGAAGGCAAGCCGGCAAAGGGCGATATCCTGTCGCCGGACGGCAAGGTCATGGAAAAGGCAGGCGCCGTGCGTGACGGCGGCTCGTTCGAAGAGCGCATGGGCAAGGTCGCTTGCTGGAACTCGGTCATGGACGAGGATCGCTACATGGTGAAGCGCTGGAACGAGTTCATCGCTGCTTGATGCAGCCGGGCAACAACTGAGATGCCTCATTCCTTCCCACCCCCCTCTGTCCTGCCGGACATCTCCCCCGCAAGGGGGGAGATTGCGCCGTCATCTCTGATTTCGCCAATCTCCAATGCTTCAAGAGGAGAGCTAGCAGCCAAATTGCCGATCTCCCCCCTTGCGGGGGAGATGTCCGGCAGGACAGAGGGGGGTGGGAAGGATCACGGCGTGCCGGACTATCGGCCCTTTGCGACACCCCAGGGCTTTTCCAGATGACAGTGGCACTCGATCAGCCCGCAACCATTGCCACAAAGCCTGCCAGACGTAGGCGCTCCTTTGCCGGCGTCGCACCCTATCTCCAGGCGGCACCGCTGGCGCTGATCCTCGGCGCGTTCCTCCTGCTGCCGATCCTGATGATCGCCGTGGTCTCATTCTGGGACTACGATTTCGCGGCGATGTACCCGGATTTCCTGACCACCAACTACGCCGACACGCTCGGCTCGTGGGTTACCTGGAAGACCTATCTGAATACGCTGAAATACGCCGCCATCGTCTGGGCGCTGACGCTGTTCATCGGTTTCTGGGTCGCCTATTTCCTTGCCTTCCATATCAGGACCACGGCAATGCAGATGGTGCTGTTCCTGGTCTGCACGGTGCCGTTCCTGACCTCCAACATCATTCGCATGATCTCGTGGATTCCGGTGCTTGGCCGCAATGGCCTGGTCAACTCGACGCTGGTGCAGATGGGACTGGTCCCGAAGCCGATCGAATGGCTGCTCTATTCCGAATTCGCCGTGGTGCTGGCCATGGTGCATCTCTACACGCTGTTCATGGTGACGCCGATCTTCAACACGCTGATGCGCATCGACAAGTCGTTGATCGAGGCCGCGCGCGACGCCGGCGCTTCCGGCTGGCAGGTTCTGTGGAACGTCGTCATTCCACTCGCCAAGCCCGGCATGGCGATCGGCACCATCTTCGTCGTCACGCTGGTGATGGCCGACTTTTCGACGGTGCAGGTGATGTCCGGCGGCCAGAGCGCCTCCGTCGCGCTGATGATGAAGAACCAGATGTCGCTGCTGCAGTATCCGGCGGCCGCTGCCAACGCGGTCGTGCTGCTGGTACTGGTCCTGCTGATGGTCGCGGGCATCCTGCGCATCGTCGACATTCGCAAGGAGCTGTGAGGCGATGAGCCACGACAAGCGCACCCTCGAATTCTATGTGCTGGCGGGGTTCTTCGCGGTTTTCGTGCTGTTCCTCTACGGCCCGCTTTCGGCGATCCTGATCCTCTCTTTCCAGGGCGAGAATGGCGGTCTGACATTTCCGCTGAACGGCGTCTCGCTGCACTGGTTTGCCGCCCTGTTCGAGCGCCAGGCGGTCGGCGACTTCGGCGGCAGCTTCAAACGCTCGCTCGTCCTTGGCCTGATGGTGATGGTCGTCACTGTCGCCGTGTCGCTGCTTGCCGGCCTTGCCTTCCGGCAGAAATTTCGCGGCGCAACCGCACTGTTCTATCTGGCCGTCGCCAGCCTGGTCGTGCCCTCGATCATCATCAGTCTCGGCATTGGCGTCGTCTTCCAGCAGATCGGCTTCCGCCCCGCCTGGTACACATCCGCTTTCGGCGCCCATCTGACCTGGACCTTGCCTTTCGGCGTGCTGATTATGTTTGCTGTCTTCAACCGGTTCTCGCCCGCCTACGAGGAAGCCGCGCGCGATCTCGGAGCATCGTCGTGGCAAACCTTCGCGCATGTCGTCCTGCCGATGATCGCACCCAGCCTGATCGGCGTCGGCCTGTTTGGTTTTACCCTCTCCTATGACGAGTTTGCTCGCACGCTGATGACGTCGGGCACCTTCAACACGCTGCCGCTCGAAATCTACGGCATGACGACGAATGTCACGACGCCGGTGCTCTATGCGCTGGGCACCGTGACGACCGTGTTTTCCTTCCTGGTGATCTTGCTGACGCTCGGCACAATTGTCTATGTCGGCCGCCGCCGCGAGCGTGCCTGACCGTGCAGATCCTCGTCGTCAATCCGAACACCACCGCCAGCATGACCGAGACTATCGCGGTCGCCGCCCGATCGGTCGCTGCTCAATCGACGAAGATTGTTGCCGTTACCTCTACGATGGGCCCGGTGTCGATCGAAGGCTATTACGATGAAGCGCTTGCCGTTCCCGGCCTGCTGGTCGAGATCGCCACCGGTGAGCGCTTGGGCGCACAGGCCGCGATCGTCGCCTGTTTCGACGACACCGGCCTCGATGCCGCGCGCGCCATGGCCAACATTCCGGTCATCGGCATCTGCGAGGCATCGCTCAGCACGGCCTCGTTCATCGCCCAGCGCTTCACCGTCGTTACCACCACCGGGCGTTCGCGCGTGCCGGTCGAAGGGCTGGTGCAGCGCTATGGCATGGCGCGGCGGGCACGCGTGCGCGCTGCCGACATTCCGGTCCTTGCCCTCGAAGATCCGGCGTCCGATGCACTGCTCAAACTGCGCAACGAGATTGCGCGCGCCATCGACGAGGATCGCGCAGAGGCGATCGTGCTCGGCTGTGCCGGCATGGCCGATCTGGCGGCGGCGCTGCAGCGGGAATTCGGCCTTCCGGTCATCGACGGCGTCGGTGCCGCGGTCAAGCAGGCCGAGGCCTTGATCGCGCTTGGCCTGACGACATCCAAGCGCGGCGCCTATGCAAGCCCATTGGCAAAGCCCTATCATGGCGCGTTGAAGTCCTTCGCGCCTGGTGCCGCCGAGTAATCGCAAATGCTCAGAACGATCCGAACACTCGCACTTGAAGAGGTGGAAACCCTTGTCGACTGGGCGGCGCAGGAAGGCTGGAATTCCGGCCTCGGCGACGCCGCTCTGTTCCAGGCAGCGGACCCGCAGGGCTTCATCGGCGCCTTTGTCGAAGGCGAGATGGTGGCCGGCATTTCGGCTGTGGCGTATGGCGACGATTTCGGCTTCATCGGCCTCTATATCTGCCGGCCGGACAGGCGCGGTGCGGGCCATGGCAAGGCGGTCTGGGATGCCGGCATGGCGCGGCTCGGCAATCGCACGATCGGACTCGACGGCGTCGTCGAACAGCAGGCCAACTACCGCAGCATGGGTTTTGCACCGGCCTACCGGACGATCCGGTTCGTCGGATTGCCGGATGTTCCGGCAGCCGTCGGCAGTGACATTTGCGCAATAGGGCCGGACCTCGTGCCGGACATACTGGACTATGACCGCCGCTTCTTTCCCGGCCCGAGACAGTCCTTCCTGGAACACTGGCTGCGCCCACCGCACTCAGCGCTTGCGGTCGTCAAGGACGGCGCCATTGCGGGATACGGCGTCGCGCGCCGATGCCGCGACGGCTGCAAGGTCGGCCCGCTCTTTGCCGACAATCTGGACACGGCAAGCCGTCTCTTCGCCGCGCTCGCGCAGATGTGCGGCCCCGGAAACGTCCATCTCGACGTTCCCGAAACCAGCGGGCAATTTGCAGATTTGCTGCCATCCGCAGGTCTTCAACCGGGCTTCGAAACGGCTCGAATGTACAAGGGAAGCGCGCCGCAGCTCACGCAGTCCGGTGTCTATGCGATAACGACCTTGGAGCTTGGTTGAGACGGTGCAAGTCGGCTTCTAGCGCGCAAGTCGGGGAGCAGAAATGTCTACTTTTCCTGAACTGAAATGCCGGAATCGTCGATACGAAGTTCCACGCCTTTCGGCTTGGTCTCCTCGCGATAGACGTAAATGCCCAAGGCAATGACGGCGACGACCAAAGCGCCGATGATTAGATAAAGATAGTTCTGCTTCATCCGCTGTCGTTAACAACATGATCTGAGCGAGTCTAGCGGTTCGGTATCAGGACGGTGGACGGACACGCACGTCGATCAGCCATCCAGCCGATCGCGCAGCATGCTTAGGGGAAGCAGCATGTTTGGCGCGTGCCGCGTCAGGCCGTGGAACGGGATCGGCGACGGCGGCGCAAACGGCAGCGGCAAATCCTGAGGCTTTGTTCCATCAGCCCAATCCGCAAGCACCTTGCCCATGCTCGTCGTCATGGCGATGCCGCGTCCGTTGCAGGCAAAGCCCGCGATCAGGCCGGGGCCGAGATCGACGAGGCGCGGCAGGAAGTCGGGCTCGACGGCAGCCATCCCCGACCAGCTATATTCAAGCGGCGGGATCTCCGGGAGGTCGAGGTGTTTTGCCAGGCGCCGCCAGATCGCCCGCGGCACCCGCGTGTCGGCACCGGGGCCAAAAACATGCATGCCGCCGGTGATCAGCCTGTGTTCGCCGTCGAAGCGGAAGGTGAAGAGATTGCGTCTTGTGTCGCCGACGCCTTGCCCGCCAGGAAGCAGGCGAGTGCGTATTTCGCGCGGCAGCGGCGCTGTCGCGATCTGGAAGATTTTCAGCGGGAAATAGGTTCGCCGCAGCGCGCGATCCAGCGGCCCGCCATAGGCGTTGGTGGCGACCAGCACCTTTCCTGCGCGCACCGAGCCGGAGGCCGTCTTCAAAGCCCAACCATCGCCTATGTGATCGATCGACGCGACACGCGTATGTTCGAAAATGCGCGCGCCGGCTTTTTCCGCCGCATCGGCGAGGCCGCGCGCATATTCGACCGGATTGAGGACGCCACCCGACCGATCCATCCAGCCGCCGAGATAGCCGCGAACGCCGGTCAGCTCCTCGACCGCCGGTCTATCCAGCGCAACAGTCGGTCTTCCGTGCCGTGCCCATTGTTCGACACGCGATCTGGTCTTTTGCAAAGCGGTCGGTGAATGGGCTGGTTGTATCCAGCCGCTCTGGACGGCATCGCATTCTATGCCGTGCCGCTTGATCAGGTCGAAGACGAGGTCGGCGCTGCCGGCGGCGAACCCGACAAGGTGTTCGCCGCGTTCGGGTCCGAGCTGGGCAATGATATCGTCGGGGTCTCTTTTCGCGAAATTCGGCACGACGAAACCGGCGTTCCTGCCGGTCGCCCCCCAGGCGTTGATTTCGGCTTCGAGGACGGCGACCGAGATGCCTTTTTCGGCGGTGTGCAGCGCGGTTGAAAGGCCCGAAAATCCGCCGCCGACAATCGCCAGATCGACATCGAGTGCACCTTCGAGGGCGGGTCGTTCTCGGCGGTTGCGGCCGACGGCGTGCCATAGCGAAAGGCCGCGTGGCACTGCAGCGCTGCTCATCACCGTGCCGCGCTCTCGTCCGGAGCCGCTTTCGCGCCCTTGCCGAACCTTGCGCGCCGCGGCCTGTCGCCGAACAGGCCGTTCGGCCTGACCAGCAGGATGACGCACAGCATCACGCCGATGGCGACGATCTGCAGGGAGGCGGCACGAGCCTGCTGTTCCGGCGAGAACAACACACCGGTCAAGGCTCCCGAACCGGCCCATATCGCCCAGACCAGGATGCTGCCGATGACGGCGCCGATGTTGCTGCCGGCGCCACCGACGATCAGCATCACCCAGACCTGGAAAGTCAGCGCCGGCAGATAATTATCCGGAGCGATGAAGCCGGTGAAATGGGCTTGCAGCGCACCGGCCAGTGCCATGATGGCACCGCCGACGCCAAAGGCCTGGACACGGTAGAAACGTGCGCTTTTACCTAGGGATATCGCGGCCCGCTCGTCCTCGCGAAGCGCCTTCAACACGCGCCCCCACGGGCTGCGCGACAGATGCTCCAGCGCGAGATAGACGATCAGCGTCACCACCGAGACGATCGCAAGGTTCGAAAGGTTGAACAGCAACGGCGTTTCGGCAAGACCGCCGAGCGGACGCGGAATGAAGCCGATGCCGAACGGGCCGCCGGTCAGCGTCTGGGCATTGACCGCTACCAGTTGCACGACGACGGCGACGCCGAAAGTAGTGATCGCCAGATAGTCCGATCTCAGGCGCAGCGTCGCGATGCCGGTGATGGCGGCCGCGACGCCGCCCACCAGCATGGCGCCGAGCCAGCCGACAAGGATCGGCAGATCGAAGCCGCCGAGCCGCGCGGCATCGTCGGGCGTGGTCAGCAGTGCCGAGGTGTAGGCGCCGATGGCAACGAAGCCGGCGACCCCGACATTGAAAAGCCCGGTCAGCCCCCATTGCAAATTGAGCCCGAGCGTGACGAGCGAAAAAATCAGCGCGGTGGTCAGGAAGAAAGCGCCGTAGCCGAGCAGATCCATCAGCGTTCCCTCACTCCGAAAAGGCCGATGGGGCGCACGAACAGCACCGCCATCAGGATGACGAAGGAGACGGCCGCCCGCCATTCGGCGCCGATCAATTGCACGGCACCCGCTTCGGCCATGCCGATGATCAAACCGCCGAGGACGGCGCCGGGCACGCTGCCGATGCCGCCGAGGATGGCGGCCGCGAACATCGGCAGCAGCATCTCGAAACCCATGAATGGGCGGATCTGGATGAGAATGCCGATCATGACGCCGGCGACGCAGGCCAGCGCCGCGCCGATGATCCAGGTAACGCGCACCACCTTGGCGACGTCAATGCCAACGATGCGCGCCAGTGCCGCGTTCTGGCTCAATGCCTGCATCGAACGGCCGGTCTGGGTGCGGGTCATCAGGAGGTGCACACCGAGCACGAGCACGGCCGTCAGCAGCAGCAGCGCGATCTGGTCGGGGGTGATGCGAATGCCGAAGCCGACGGGCATGGCGATCTGGATGGCCCGGCTGAAATAGGTCGGACGCGAGGTGAAGATGAATTCGAGCAGGCTTCTCAGCGCCATGGAGGCGCCGAAGCTCGCCATCACCACGATGATCGCCTGGCCCTTGGCCCGCAGCCGCGCGAACAGCACCAGATCGAGCGCCAGTGCCAGCAGGCCGGTGACCGCCATGCCGATGATGAGCGCGGCGATCAGCGGCCAACCGAAGGAGAGGGGCGCGATCGGCGCGATCTTGCCGAACATCGCACCAATGGCGCCAACCACGGCCAGCGTCGCATAGGCGCCCCAGGCCATGAAGTCGCCATGGGCGAAGTTCGAGAAGCGCAGGATCGAATAGGTGAGCGTCACGCCGATGGCGCCGAGGCCGATCATCGAGCCTGCCAGCAGTCCGTCGACGACAAATTGCAGGTTCATGCCGCGCCTCCTTTCCCAAAGTCGGGGCGGCGCTGGCCAAGGTAGAGTTCGGCGACGACCGGATCGTTCCAGAGCTCGGCGGCGATGCCCTGGTGCCGCTCCTTGCCCTCGACCAGCACGTAGGCGCGGTCTCCAACGGCAAGCGCTGCCTTCGCGTTCTGCTCGACCAGCAGGATGGTGACGCCGGATTTGCGGATGCCGGCCAGCATCTCGAACACCATCGATACGAATTTCGGCGACAGGCCGGCCGACGGCTCATCGAGCACCAGCACCTTGGGATGGACGATCAATGCCCGCGCGACGGCCAGCATCTGCCGCTGTCCGCCTGAGAGATTGCCCGCGGCTGTTCTGCGCTGACGGGCGAGATCGGGAAAGACCGCATACATTTCCTCAATGCGGGCGGGGACCTCGCGCGGCCTCAGAATGCCGCAGGCGACCCTGAGATTGTCCTCGACCGACATCAGCGGGAAGATGTTCTCTGTCTGCGGCACGAAGGCAAGGCCAAGGCGGACCATGGTGTGGGCGGGCGACGCCGTGATATCCTTGCCATCCAGCAGCACCGTGCCGCCGGTGATCGGGACAAGGCCGGCGATGGCCTTGATAAGGCTCGACTTGCCGGCGCCGTTGGGACCGAGGACGACGACGATCTCGCCCTTGTCGACGGTGATCGAGGCGCCGCGCACGATCGGAACGCCGGGCTCATAGCCGGCTTCGAGCTCGCGGACATCGAGTACCCTTTGGCTCATGCCGTGCCTCCGAGGTAGGCCTCGATGACGCGTGGGTCACGCGCCACCTCGTCCGGAGTGCCTTCGCGCAGAAGCTGGCCGCTCGCCATGACCAGCACGCGGTGGCAGAGTCGCGTCACCATGTCGATATTGTGCTCGATCAGCAAGAAGGTGATGCCGCGCGCATTGATGTCGCGGATGCGGTCGATGATGATCTCGAGCAGGGTTGCGTTGACCCCGGCCGCCGGCTCGTCGAGCAGGATGATCGCCGGGTCGGCCATCATCACGCGGGCCAGCTCGAGCAGCTTGCGCTGGCCGCCTGAGAGTACGCGCGCCGGCTCGTGCGCGAGGTGAGCGATCGTGACGAGCTCGAGCAGTTCGACGGCTCTTATCTCGGCAGCCCTTTCTTCGGCAGCGACCCGCCGGGGCGTCAGGAAATTGGCGAGCAGTTTTTCTCCGGCCTGCCCTTGCGCGGCCAGCATGACGTTTTCGATCAGCGTCAGGTTAGGCAAGGGCCGGGGGATCTGGAACGTGCGGCCGAGGCCGCGGCGGATGCGGCGATGGGCAGCTTCCCCCGACACCGATACGCCGTTGAGGAGGATTTCGCCGCTGGTCGGCAGAATGCTGCCGGCGAGCAGGTCGAACATCGTGGTTTTGCCTGCGCCGTTCGGGCCGATAAGGCCAAGTATTTCGCCCGGCCGGACGTCGAACGAGACATTGTTGACCGCAACGAGCCCGCCGAAGCGTCTGAGGACGTTCCTGGCCGTGAGGACCGGCGTGCGGATCTCCTCCTGCCATTCCGTCGTGTCGCTCATCAATCCCTCAGGCCGAAAGCGATCTTCGTCGCCTATGATTTGATTTGTGATCACACTTGCTTTGATCACGCTATTCGGCTTTAATTTCTTCCGCAAGCCGAAAAAGGCCAAGACCGGAATTGCCAATGCACAAGGCCGCCGTCGAAAAGAACAAGAACAATGAGGTGATCGCGGCCCAGCTTACACCGGTCGGCCGCGAGACCGTGCAGGATCGCGTCTATTCGGAGCTTCGCCGCGCCTTGATCGGCGGCCTTTTCGAGCCGAGCCAGGTTCTGACCATCCGCGGCCTCGCCGACGCGCTGGTCACCAGCACCATGCCGGTGCGCGAGGCGCTCGGACGGCTGATCACCGAGAAGGCGCTGGAGGCGCTTCCCAACCGTTCGGTACGTGTGCCGCCGATCACGCTGGAGCGTATCGACGATCTGTTGCGGGCTCGGTCCCTCATAGAGGGCGAAGCGATAGCACTTGCCGCCACGCGCATGAGCCCGCGCCAGATTGCTTCGGTCGAAGCCATGCTCGGCGAATGGGACGAGATGCGGGCGCTGAAGCACAAGCAGGATATCGATCGCGAGGCGACGCTCAACCAGAGCTTCCATTTCGAGATCTACCGTTGCTGCGGTTCCGCCGTGCTGATCCCGATGATCGAGAGCCTTTGGCTGCAATCCGGACCCTGTATCCGCGTCGCCATCTACGCCTTTTCCGACGCCGGCGAGGTCGACACCGCCCACTATCACCGCAGCATCGTCGCCGCGCTTGCCAAGCAGGATGCGCAAGCGGCGCGTGAGGCGCTGGTGGCCGACATCAGCCGGCCCTTCGCCTTTCTGCGCGACAAGCTCCAATCCACAAGCAAGGAAGGATTGAGGGCATGACGGCGCTTGGCATCAGCATCACCGAGCCGCGCTCACAGCTTTCCGTGACCGCACTGCTGTTGCCTGAAAAGGCGCCCGACAACGCCGCCTTCCTGCTGGCCTATCTCGAGCAACCGCGCGTTGTTGCCGGCATCCATGCGATGTGGACAGGGCCTGAGATTTCCTGCCCGGTTCCATCAGTCGATCTTGAGGGCCAAACCTATGCCAGGCCCTTGCCGGCGGAGAATGCAACGCTGACGCCGCAGCCGGGCGACATCGTGTTGTCCTACGTGCCGCCGCGCATGTGGGGCGGCAATCCGAATGCTATTTTCGACATCGGCTTGTTTTATGGACAGGGTGCGCGGCTGCTGTTCCCGATCGGCTGGCTTGCCGGAAGCGTCGTCGCGCAGGTGCTGCCTGAGCAGCGCGATAAATTCGCAGCCGCTTGTGGCGTGATCCGCCGCAACGGCGCCTGCGACATCACCTTTACCCGGGTGGAGATCTGAATGGCTGAGCAAGACGACAGTTTCGAACTCTTCGACCTTCGTGTCGAAGCGGTCATCCCTGAGGGCAAGCCAGTCTATTGCGGTGCCAAGGCCGGCGACTATTTCGAGCTGAAGGGCGAGATGCTGTCGATGCCGGCGGGCCAGGGTTTTTCGATCTATTCGATATCAGCCGTTCTGCCGCTGCTCGCGGCAAAACAGCGCCCGACCCACAGGAATGACTGGATGACATCGGACGCCGAGATCGCTTGTCCAGATCCCAATTGCGCCAGCCGGCTCAGGATCATCAGGACCGGCAAGCGGCGGTTCAGCCATGCCGAAACCACGGCGGTGCCGCTGCCCAGGGAAAGTGACCAGAGATGACCGCCAAGGCATTCGAGCTCAGCCCCGGCTACACGATCTCGCGCGTCATTCGCGGCGGCTGGCAGCTTGCCGGCGGGCACGGCGCGGTCGATCGCCAACAGGCGGTGAGCGACCTGATCGCCACGTTCGACGCCGGAATCTGGACCTTTGATTGCGCCGATATCTATACCGGGGTCGAGGAACTGATTGGTGCGGCGCGCCTGCGCCTCGCCAATGAGCGTGGCCTCGACGCTGCCGCCAAGATGAAGGTGCACACCAAGCTGGTGCCTGACCTCGAACGGCTCTCCACGATCGGCCGCGACTACATCAGCAGCATCGTCGACCAGTCGCTGCGGCGGTTGAAGACTGAGCGCCTCGATCTTGTGCAGTTCCATTGGTGGGACTATTCGGTGCCCCGCTATGTCGATGCGATGGGCTGGCTCGATGAGATCCGCAGGGAAGGCAAGGTGCGCAATATCGGCACCACGAACTTCGACACGCTGCGGCTGGCCGAGATCCTGGCCGCGGGTGTGCCGCTGGTCAGCCAGCAATTGCAATACTCGGTGCTCGACCAGCGGCCGGCCAACAGCCTTGCAGCACTCGCCAGCCGGCATGGCGTCAGTTTCCTCTGCTACGGTTCGGTGGCGGGCGGCTTCCTTAGCGAAAAATGGCTTGGCGTTACCGAGCCGCAGACGCCGCTCGAAAACCGGTCGCTGGTCAAATACAAGCTGATCATCGATGATTTCGGCGGCTGGGAGCTTTTCCAGGAGTTGCTTCGCACACTGAAGGCCGTCGCCGACCACCGCGGTGTCGACATCGCCACTATCGCCAGCGCCTGGGTGCTGGAGCAGCCGCAAGTGGCGGCCGTCATCGTCGGCGCCCGCAACCAGGCGCACGCCCTTGCCAATGCCAGAATCATGGACGTCGCGCTCGATGCAGACGAACGGGCGAGGATCGCTGCCGTAATCGCGCAAAGCCGAGGGCCGCTGGGCGACGTCTACACATTGGAACGCGACCGTCACGGCCGCCACGGCTCGATCATGCATTACAATTTGAATGCAGGCAGGAAATGAACGCGGCCATGGACGAAAACCCCTCCTTGCTTTCCCGCGCCAGCGTCGAGGTGGTCGATCTCCACCGCTTCTTCGTCGACTGGTTCAATGCGGCAAGTGCGGACAATGCAGATTTCAGGCGCTTCGAAAGCGTCATGGGCGAAGGCTTCCAGATGGTTGCGCCGGATGGCCAGGTCCTCGATCGCGATGCTGTGCTTGACCATGTCGGCGCAAGCCGCGCCAGCTGTGACGGCGGTTTCACCGTCTCGATCGAGGATATCCGGGCCGGCTGGCAGGCCGGCGACACGATCGTCGTCTGCTATGTCGAGGCACAGCAACGTGCCGGCAAGCACAGCCGCCGCCGCTCGAGTGCCGTTTTCACCACCAGTTCATCGGCGCCTAACGGCGTCGAATGGCGACATCTGCATGAAACCTGGCTGCAGGTGCCGGAAGGCTGAACAGGCTCAAGACGTGAATGAGAGTCGTGTAACGAAAGGGGAACAACAATGACAAAGACCATACTTCAGATCACCACTGCGCTGGCTCTGGTGACAGCGGCCGGTGCAGCGCAGGCCGCCGACTGCAAGATCACGGTCGGCCTCGTCATGGAACTGACCGGCCCGGCCGGCGAATATGGCCAGGCCGGCGCCAAATCGGTCGAAATGGCCTTCCGCGATATCAACGATGCCGGCGGCGTGCGCGGCTGCGATCTCGCGACCGACACCCGCGACAGCCAGAGCCAGGGCAACATTGCGGTCGACGCCGCAACCCAGCTCGTGCAGGTCAAGAAGGTGCCGGTCATCATAGGCGGCATCATCTCCTCGGTGTCGATCCCGATCCTGACTTCGGTCACCGCGCCGGCCAAGATCGTCCAGGTGTCGCCGGCTTCGTCGTCGCCGACGCTGACGGCGCTCGGGCGCGACGGCAAGACCAACGGCATCTTCTTCCGCACCATCACCTCGGACGCTCTGCAGGGCGTCGCCGCCGCCAACTATGCCATCGACAAGGGCTTCAAGAAGCTGTCGGTCATCCACGTCAACAACGACTTCGGCGTCAACATGGTGGCGGAATTCTCGCGTGCCTATAAGGCGCTCGGCGGCACCATCGTCTCCGACACGCCCTACAATGAAAAGCAGTCGAGCTATGCCTCTGAAGTGACCGCGGCCATGGCCGGCGAGCCGGACGGGCTTTACCTCGTCAGCACGCCTGTCGATGGCGCAACCATCGCCCGTACCTGGATTTCGCAGGGCGGCGTCCAGAAATTCCTGCTCAATGACGGCATGAACAGCCCGGATTTCATCGAATCCGTCGGCGCCGACTATTTGAAGGATGCCTATGGCACTTCCTCCGGCACCAGCCCGACCGCATCGACCGAATATTTCACCAAGAACTACAAGGAATTTTCGGGCATTGAGCCGTCGAACCCGGCGGCCGACCGATCCTATGATGCCGGTGCCATCGTCGGCTTGGCTATCGCGATTGCCGGCTCCGAGGATCCGGCCAAGATCAAGGACGCGATGTACAAGGCGGTCGATCCGGCCGGTACGCCGATCTATGCCGGCAAGGACGAGTTCGCCAAGGCGCTCGGCCTGATCAAGGAGGGCAAGCCGATCCGCTACGAAGGCGTCATCGGGCCGGTCGCCTTCGATAAGTACGGCGACATCACCGGCCCGTTCCGGCTCTGGAAGATCGTCGACGGCAAGGTGACGACCGACGGGGAAATGACGACGGATGACGTCAACGCCTTGCAGGCGAAGCTTCAGTAAGCGTCCATGCCCCGTCCGGCATCGATCCCATTTCATTGAGGTCGATGCCGGACGGTTGCATATCCTGTTGCTGGTTATGCCGGCCTGGAAACGACCACCGCACCAGCCGTCGGCATGATCCAGGGGCAGGCATAGTAATCGGTGATGCGATTTATGGTCCCGCCAGCGGCTTCGATCCGAACCGGATGGGCCGGCCTCCAACCGTCTTCGCCATGGCGGAGCACGAGCAGCACCGCCTCGCCATCGATCATGCCAATCGCCATTTTCCAGGCCGTCGAGGCTCTTTCATATTCAACGAAGTAAGGTGATTCCGACAGCCTGCCCTTGAAGCAATCCGCGACCCGCAATTGTGCGTCGGCGCTGGTCAACGCCCGAACCCCGTCCCAGTCGCGACGGTTGAACAGTTCGACATAGCGGCTGAGCAATTCCAGAAGTTCCGGATCGCGTTGGGGCTCCGAACGCACGATTGGCTCGCCTGACAAGGCGGCCAATTTGGAGCGGCCACGGCTCAACGCGGCCTTGACGCCACCCACGGTCGAGCCGACGAGATCGGTAATCTCTTCCAGCGAATAGTCGAAGACGTCCTTGAGCAGGACGCAGGCGCGTTCCTTGGGCGGCAGGTGGATCACCAGCCGTTCGATCGCGCGATCCGCGCCCTTGCCCGCCGGCTCGACCGGCAGGATGATCTCGTCTTCGACAAAATTGGCCTCCGCATGCTGACGCACCTGCCGGCTTCGCAGGAAATCGATGCAGCGATTATGTGCAATGCGAAACAGCCAGGGGCGAAGAGCACTCGCATCGTCCAGCTTCTCGATCTTCCGATATGCCTCGAACAGCGCCTCTTGCATCACGTCGTCGGCGTCGAGCGTCGAACCGGTCATGCGTGCACAGTAGCGGTGCAGCCGTCCACGCAAATGCGCGACTGTCTCCAGGAAGCCGGCGTAGCGGACGTCGAAAAGCCCGGTCGGGTCAAGTCTTGGCTGCATCTTCATTGGCATTCGATTCGGCCGCGGATCACAGCGGGACGTAGGTCAGCGTGATCACGCCGTTCTTGAAACGGTGCGTATCTATAAGCTCCAGCTTGACCAGGGACGGGTCGACATCCTGGAAAGCGCGTTTGCCATGCCCGACGCGGGTCGGCACGATCGAGAGTTGATACTCGTCGACAAGCCTGTTGGCGAGCAGCGTCTGGTCGAGATTGCTCACTCCATACTTCAATATGTTGCCGCCGGTTTGCTGCTTGATCCTGGCGATTTCGGCAGCGACGTCGCCTTCGATCAGCGACGCGTTCCAGCTCACTTCCTTGAGGCTGCGCGAAGCGACGAGCTTGTTCAGCCCGTTCATGCGGTCCATGTACTTGCTGCCTTTGACCTGCGGCCAACGCGCCGAAAACATTTCATAGGTGATGCGGCCGAGCAGGAAAAAATCCGCCTCGCCGGCCTTTTCATAGGAGTGTTCCTTCATCTCCTCGTCGAAGAAGGGCGAGGCCCATTCCATTGGTGCTTCGATGACGCCGTCCAGCGAAATGAAGCTGCCTACGATTAATTTTCTCATCGCGTGTCTCCGGTTGCGCAACAGGCATCCCGTCGGATCCAAGAACCGGCGCAAACGAACCGGCCCGACGGATGACCACAGGATGCAGTGCCTAAGACGTTTCCGGTTCGACTTTGGATACGCGTGAGAATCGTATGAGCTAATAAAGCGGCTTGGCCATGTGCCGGGGGGTCGGCCATTCCGTCGTTATCCCCGGCTGCACCGGCCGCTCGAGATAGGTCGACAGGACCACATAGCTTCGGGTCGAGGTGACACCGGGCGTTTCGTAGAGGCGCGACAACAGGCCTTCGAGTGCCCGCGTGTCCTCGGTGCGGACCTTGATCAGCATGCATGTGTCGCCGGCCACCGAATGAATTTCCTCGACTTCGGGGTGTTCGGAGATTGCCATCAGCTCCGGCGTCTTGCCCCACCCCTTGGTGTCGATATGGACGAAGGCAAGCAGCGGCTTGTGCACCGCTTTTGGATCGATGATGATCGCGGTGTTGCGGATGGCGCCGCTGCGCCGCAGGCGCTTGACGCGTTCATGGGCTGCCGGCGGTGAAAGGCCGACCCGATCGCCGAGCTCGGCATAGCTGATCGTGGCGTCGTCGACCAGAACGCCTAATATTTTTCGGTCGATTGCATCGATATCGCGGGCGGCAGGCCTGTTCTGCGGAATGCCATCTGTTTCTTCATCCATAATGAAATTCCCTGTTGATGCAGAATTTAATACGGCCATTATCGCCATATGTCGAACAGTGATCAAGTCGCAACATTTACGGCAAGGCCGCCTATCCCGGCGCTCGCTTACCTCTTCACCGGATGCATTGCCGTGATCGGCTCGAACTCGCTGGTGCTCGGTCCGATCGCACCGGCGGTGGCCGCGTCCTTCGGCACAAGCGTGCCGGCGGTTATGATCGCGTCCGCCGCGTTCGGGCTCGGTACGTCGGCGAGCGCCTTGTTCCTGGCGCGCTATATCGACCGGCTTGGTGCCCGCCGCATGCTGCAAGGAGCGCTGCTGCTGCTGGCGATAGCGCTCGTCGCCAGCGCTGCTGCGCCGACGGTGACGGCGCTGGTTGCGGCCCAGCTTCTCGCCGGCATCGCTGCAGGTGTCGCCATGCCGGCAATCTACGCCAGCTCCGCCGCGATTGCACCGCCCGGCCGCGAAAGCGGCACCATAGGCGTCGTGCTGACCGGCTGGACGCTGAGCATGATCGCCGGGGTTTCGCTATCGGCCGTACTTGCCGACCTGCTGCATTGGCGCGCTGTTTTCGCGGCGGTCGCGGTGCTCTCAGCACTCGCATTGGCAAGCCTGACGCTGACGTCGCTGAGCGATGTCAGGAAGAGCGGCCCGGCGCCGACGCCGCTGGGCGCCTTGAGCGTCCCCGGCATAGTGCCGCTTCTGGTTGCCTGCGCCGCATTCATGACCGCGTTCTACGGTGTCTATGGCTATCTTGGCGATCACCTTCACAATGGCTTGGGACGGCCGGTCAGCGCCAACGGGCTGGCCGCGCTCGCTTATGGCGCCGGATTTGGTGCGGCGGCACTTCTTGACGGCGTTATCGACCGCCTGGGCGCGCGGCGTATCATGCCATTTGCCTACCTGCTCGTCGCGGCCGTCTATGTCGCGATTGCCGCGGCGAGCAGTAGTTTCCATCTGACTATAGCGATGATAGCCGTCTGGGGCCTTGCCAATCATTTCGGCCTGAACGTCCTGGTAATGCGCCTGTCCGCGCTCGATCCTGCGCGGCGCGGCACGATCATGGGCTTGAACAGCGCGGTGACCTATCTCGCGGTGTTCGTCGGCACCACGGCGTTCGGACCGCTTTATTCCACATTCGGTTTTGCGACGTCGGCGGTGGTTGCAGCCCTGCTCATGCTGATCGCTGCTGTGGCAGCGGCGTGGCGTTCGCCGAAGCCATAGCGCAGCAAGGCTTGCGTCTCGGCCCCGTCCATCGATAGATGCTTGGTGGATGGACAATACAACGCTTGAGACAACCGCCGATCCCTTGCCGCACGAGCTGGCTTTTCTCGGAGAGCGGCTTGCTGCGTTCAACGACAGCGATGTCGGCGCCTCCCGCAGGAAGGCATTGGCCGTGTTCGTGCGCGATGAGCACGGCGTTATTGTCGCCGGCATCTCGGGATACACCGCCTGGGGCTGGCTCTATGTGCAATGGCTCTGGGTCGATGAAAAACTGCGCGGCCACGGCATGGCCGGCAGGATGCTCGAGGCGGCCGAGAGGGAGGCGATCGCGCGCGACTGTCACGGCGCCTGGATCGACACGTTCAATCCCAAGGCGGCCAAGGCCTATGAGCGCCACGGCTACCGGCCGTTCGGTGCGCTCGCCGACTTTCCCATTGGCCGCAGCCGCATCTTCTTACAGAAGAACCTGAAGCACGACTAGCCGGCGAGCCGCCCTCCGCGCATCGCCTGCGGCGCGCCGGTCGTGCTGGGGAAGCTGATCGGCAAGCCCCTAAGCACACGCACTGCCAGGAAGGCAAAACACTCCGCCTCCACCGCATCGCCCTTCCAGCCCATCGCCTCAGCCGGCACGGCCTCGACACCGGCGCGGCTGGCAAGCATGGCCATGATCGTTGGATTGTGGCGCCCGCCGCCGCTGACCACCAGCCGCTTCGGCCGGCGCGGCAGAAGATCGAGCGCTTTGCCGACTGCGGCCGCGGTGAAGGCCGTCAGCAGTGCTGCGCCATCCTCGGCATTCATCCCGTCCGCCATCGAGGCGTCGAAATCGAAACGGTCCAGCGATTTCGGGTAAGGCTTGGTCAAATACGGGTGCTGCAGGAGCTTGGCCAGCCGTGACTCGTCGATCGTCCCGGCGCGGGCCAGCGCGCCGTCGCGGTCCATTTCGCCAAGACCCTTCGATTTGATGAAGTCGTTCAGCGGTGCGTTGGCGGGCCCGGTGTCGAAGGCAACAATATTGTCCGTGCCGTCCCACCAGGTGATGTTGGCGACGCCGCCGAGATTAAGCACCGCCGTGTCGCCGCTGGCGTCTGCTTCGCGCAGCAGCGCAGCGTGATAGGCGGCCGAGAGCGGCGCACCCTGGCCGCCGGCGCGCATGTCGGCCGAGCGGAAGTCATAGGCGACTTTGGTGCCCAGGATGGCATGCATCAGCTCGCCGTCGCCGAGCTGGCGGGTCTGGCCCAGTCGGCCCACTTGCGGGGCACGGTGCAGTACGGTCTGGCCATGGAAGCCGACGACGCCGATATCGGCCATGGTCAGGCCGTGACTTTCGACAAGATCCATGACCGCGGCGGATTGGGCGCGCGTCAGTGCCTCCTCTGCCTCACGAAAAATCGCCGGTTCCGGTCCGGTGAAATTCCAGATCCTGGCCTGGCGCAACGTCTCCTCCAACAGGCTGCGGATCGATCTGGGGTAGGGTGCCAGCGTGTAGGTGCCGAAATCCGCGATCCGTTCGCCGTCGGTCTTGATCAGCGCGACGTCGATATTGCCGTCCAGCACGGTGCCGGTCATCAGGCCGACAGCCCACATTGGTTCGCCATTTTTCGCAATCATGCTTGTCAGGCTCCGTTGACGAGATCGCCGATCGATTGCCTTAGCGCTGCGATCCCGCTGTTGAAATGACGTGTCGGATGGATCCGGTTGGTGAGCAAGGTCCATGCTCTGCCTTTGTCGAAGTCGACCCAAAGCCCGGTGCCGGTGAAGCCGGTATGGCCAATTGTGCCGGGGCTGCACAGCCGGCCGCCGGACCAGCCTTCGTAAGGCCGCTCCCAGCCATGGGTGCGGGTTGCCGACACGGGCGTGCGCATCAGCGCTATTGAACGCTCGGATGCGCCGCTCCCGTCCAGCAGCCCTAGCGCAAAATCGAGGATCGCGGCCGCCGTTCCGAACAGCCCGGCGTGACCGGCCCCTTGCAATGCCGAGCAATTGTCGTCGTGGACCTCGCCGCAGAGAACACGATGGCGCCATGTGCAGTCTTCCGTGGCCGCCGCGCGATCCGGTTCGGTGGAGAACGCGAAGCCCGGACCGGGATCCATGTCGCGAATGGTCTTGCCGGACAGGCGCTCCAGGACGAAGCCGAGCAGAATGAAGTTGACATCGGAATAGACCGGCTCCCCGACCTGCCATTCGCGCTGCAGGATGAAGGCGCGCAGCAGTTCGGGATCGCGGCCATAGGTGTAGATCGGCGCGACGGCGGGAAACGGCGTCTGATGACCGAGACACTGGCGAAACGTCACCTTCCGTTCCCAGGCTTTTTCGTCATATTGGCGAAGGTCGGGCAGGACCGAAATCAGCGGCGCGTCGAGGTCGATGACGCCTTCCTCCGCCAGTGCAAGGATACGCGGCGTGGTGAAGATGACTTTGGTCAGCGACGCCAGATCGAACCATGTTTCGATATGCATCGGCCGTATCTTCGGCACGACTTGGGCCGAGCCGATTGCCCGGACGATGCGTTGACCGTCCCGGTCGACCACGCCGAGCACGCCGCCCGGAATGCGCGACGCAGCCACGGCCGCTTCGAGCGGGGCGAATGCGCGGTCGAAGAGATCATGGTCGATCAATTGCGGCTCCGTCTGAAAGGCAGCGAGGAGGCTGTCCGTCTGACTCTGCATGCTTTCGGGTGATAGTCATCACACGTCCACCCTCGCTCTATGATCCGGCCCGAATTGCTGCCAGTTGGCCGGGCCTGGCTCAAATCCCAGCGGACGCACGAGCGAGGGGACCTGGCGCGTGTCCAGCTCGAAACGTTCATGGCGCCGGTCTATGGAGGGAACGGCCGCGATAAGCTGTTTGGTATAGGAGTGCTTCGGCTCCGAGAGCACCGATCTGGCATCGCCGATCTCGACGATCTGGCCGGCATAGATGACCGCGATGCGATGGGCGATCCGCTCGACGACAGCCATGTCATGCGAGATGAACAGATAGGCCAGCCCGAATTCACGCTGCAGCTCGATCAAAAGCTCCAGCACCCTGGCCTGCACCGACACATCGAGCGCCGAAACCGCTTCGTCGAGGACGACAACCGAAGGATTGAGCATCAGCGCGCGAGCGATGCACAGGCGTTGCCGCTGGCCGCCGGAGAATTCGTGCGGATAGCGCTGCAGGCTGTTTTCCGGAAGGCCGACCCGTTTCAACAGCGCGGCCATTTTCGCCCGCATTTCAGCAGTTATCCGTCCGCCGGTAGCGATCACCGGCTCTGCGAGGATGCTTTCGATGGTGAGTCTGGGATTGAGCGAGCCATAGGGATTCTGGAACACCATCTGCACGGGAAGGGCGCTCTGCCCGGCGACGGCCTTGCGCGCGCTGCCCGAGATCGTGCCGTGCGTCGGGCGCACCAGCCCCAGAATCGCGCGGGCGGTGGTGGACTTTCCGGAACCGCTCTCGCCGACGACCGCCAATGTCTCGCCCGGCATTAGCTCGAAATCCACCCCGTCCACTGCGTGCACGGCACCGCTGACGCGGCTGAAAAACCCAGCCTTGACCGGAAACCGCACCACGAGGCCATTGACCGTCAGCGCCGGCTCGGCAGCTTTTTGCGTTTCGCGTCGCACGTCCTTGCGTGCGGCACTGCCGCCGGCGAAATGCGGCACCGCATGAAGCAGATGCCGCGTATAGGGATGCTGCGGATTGTCCAATATCTGGTTCAGCGCGCCCTGCTCGACAGCTTCTCCGCTTTGCATCACCATGACCTTGTCAGCGATGCCTGCAACCAGACCGATGTCGTGGGTGATGAAGATCATCGACATCCCGGTTTCCTGCTTCAACTCGGCGAGCAGCGCCATGATCTGCGCCTGCACCGTAACATCCAGCGCCGTCGTTGGTTCGTCGGCAATGAGCAGGCGCGGGTTGCAAGCGAGCGCCATGGCGATCATCACCCGCTGCAACATGCCGCCCGAAAGCTGGTTGGGCGTGTATTTCAGTCGCCGTGCAGCGTCGGGAATACGCACGCGGTCGAGCGCGTCCTTGGCCGCCGCCGTCGCCCGCCGGCCGGTCAGGCCGCGATGCAGGCGAAACGATTCCTCGATCTGCCTGCCGATGGTCAGCACCGGATTGAGCGAGCTCATCGGCTCCTGGAAGATCATGCCGATTTCACCGCCGCGGATCTTCGTCAGTTGCGGCTCGTCCGCGGCGGTCAGGTCGAAAATGCTGTTGTCGACCCGCTTCAGCTTGATCGAGCCCGCGGTGATGCGGCCGCCGCCATAATCGACAAGGCGATTGATCGACAGCGCCGTGACCGATTTGCCCGAGCCGCTTTCGCCGACGATTGCCAATGTCTCGCCGTCGGCGAGATCGAAGCTGACGCCGCGCACGACCTCATTGGCTTTCGGGTTGCGGCCGAAGCCGACGCGCAATCCGCTGACGGACAGCAGCGGGATCATGCGATCGATCTCCGCATCTTCGGGTCGAGGACATCACGCAACGCATCGCCGAGCAGGTTGAAACCGAGGATGCTGATCATGATCGCCACGCCCGGGAAGATCATCAGCCAGGGAGCTGTCTCCATCAGATTGCGGCTGTCGCTCAGCATCAGACCGAGCGACGCGGCGGGCGGCTGCGTGCCTAGCCCGAGGAAGCTTAAGCCGGCCTCGGTCAGCAGTGCCCAGGCCAGCGCCAGCGTCACCTGAACCGTCAGTGGCGCCACCAGATTGAGCAGCAGATGCCGTGTTACGATATAGCCCGCACTGCTGCCGAACGTGCGGGCCGCGTCGACGAACTCGCGCGCCTTGAGCGACAGAGCCGGACCTCGCACGACGCGCGTGAAGATCGGCGTGTAGACGATGGCGATGGCAATGACGCTGGTCGAGGTTCCCGGTCCAGCAACCGCGACGATCAGCAGCGCCAGCAGGATCGCCGGGAACGCCAGCACAACGTCCATGATGCGCATCACCAGGCCGTCCCAGCGGCGCCCGAACCAGGCTGCCGCCAGCCCGAGCACGATGCCGGCCAGTGTCGCGAAGGCGACCGAAAGGAAGGCCACGATGAAGGACTGGCCGATCCCGGTCATCAGCCGACTTGCGACATCGCGGCCGAAAAGGTCCGTGCCCATCCAGTAGGTGCCGTCAGGCGCATGCAGTCGCTCGACCCGGTGCTGCGTCAGCGGATTGTGCGGCGTCAGCCCCAGCATGCCAAGCACGGCAAGCAGCAGATAAAGCGCAACGATGGCACCGCCGATGCGGCCGCTGGGATGCGCAAATATAGCCCGCAATGTCGCCATCAGTGCTCGCTTAGCCGGATACGCGGGTCGAGCGCGACATAGGCGAGGTCGACGAGGAGATTGACGATCATGAAGTTGAAGGCGATGAACAGCACGCTTCCCTGCACCAGCGCGTAGTCGCGCTGCAGGATGGCATCCAGCACCATACGGCCGAGACCGGGCAGCGCAAATATCTGCTCGACGATGACTGCCCCGCCCAGCAGATAGCCGAACTCTATGCCGCTCAGCGTCACGACCGGGATGAGCGCGTTGGGCAAAGCATGCCGCCAGATGACGCCGCGCGCCGAAACGCCTTTGCTGCGCGCCGTCCTGACATAGTCGTCGCAGAGCACATCGAGCATCGCCGAACGCGATATGCGGGTCACCGAAGCCGCGAAGGCAAATCCAAGCGTGACCGCAGGCAGCAACAGTTGGCCGAGATTGCGCAGCGGATCCTGCCACAGCGGCGAAAACTCGCCCATCGCCGGCAAAACGCCGAACCCCGCCGACAGTGTGTAGATGATCAGCAGGGCAAGGACAAAGTTCGGCGTCGACTGCCCGATCATTGCGACAACGCGCACGCCGAGGTCGGACAGCTTTTCATTATGGGTGGCGGCAAAAATCCCGGCCGGCATGCCGACAACCAGGGCGATGACCATCGAAAGCAGGGCGAGCTCCAACGTTAGCGGGAAACGCTCGAGGATGACGTCGAGCACCGGCCTGCCATAGGTGGACGAAATGCCGAGATTACCTTGGAAAAGACCAAGCAGCCAGCGCCAGTACTGGATGAACCAAGGCTGGTCGATGCCGAAATAAGCTGCAAGCGCATCGCGCTGCTGCGGCGTCAGCAGGCCGGCTTCGGTCCCCAGCATTGCCGTGATCGAATCGCCCGGAACCATCCTGATCGCCAGGAACACGACGATGGACACGCCAAGCAGGACGAGAGGGAAGGTTGCCAGTCGCCGCATCAGATAGTTCACGCGAAGAATACCCTCTCGTCCGGCACCAAAGCAGCTATTGGATCGTCACCTTGGCGAGGCTGAACAGCGAACCTGTCGGCACCGGTTCGAATCCTGCGATATTTTTCTGCTGTGCCGTGTAGCTGTAGGACGTGTAGAGCCAGATCCAGGGCGACATCTCAGTGATGTGCTTCTCGAAGTCGGCGAAGATCGCTTTGCGCGCTGCCGGGTCGGTCTCGCTGCGGCCCTTCTGCATCAGACTGTCCAGTGTATCGTCGATATAGTTCGCGACCTTCTGCAGATTGCCCGTCTTGGTCCAGTAACGGTTGTACATAGTGTAGGGATCGGCCCTGCCGCCGTTCAGGGCGATGGCCATGTCGAAATCGCCCTTCAGCCAGGCATCGACATAGACGTTGAGCTCCATCATTTTGATGTCGAGCTTGACGCCGATTTCTGCGAGTTGCGACTGGATGACCTGGGCTTCCGCCGCTGCCGTCGGCGGCTCGCCGGTGGCGCCGATCACGGTCGCCGAAAAGCCGTCGGCGTAGCCCGCTTCGGCCATCAGCTGCTTGGCTTTCTCGACGTCGCGCTTATAGCAGAACAACTGGCTCGGATCGGTCGCCAGGGCCGGGATAGTCAGCGGGCCGGTGACTTTGCCTTCACCGAGCGAGGCGGTGTCCAGCACTTCCTGCCGGTCGATGGCGCAGGAAATCGCCTGACGCACCTTGAGTTCGGTCATCGGCTTGCGGGAAGGATTGAGCTGCAGCACGTGATAGGCAAGCACCGGCACACGGTTCAACTGCAGACTGGCTTCCTTGGGCACAAGGGTGGCGACAAGCGGATCGTTGAGCAGGGCAAAATCGATCTGCTTGCTGCGCATCGCCGCCAGGATCGCCGTCTCGTCCGGCAGCACGCTGATCTCGATGCCGTCGACGCCGGTCATGCCGCCCGCCCAATCCTTGTTGGCGACGAGCACTTCCTTGGAATTCGGATCCCACTTTTCCAACTTGAACGGACCCGAGCCGATCGTCATCGTGCCGATCGAGCCGGCCGTGATTTCGCTTGCCGGGACGATCGCGGCGTTGACGTCGCTCATCGCCGTCAGGATCGGCACATCCGGCTGCGAGAGGTGGAACACGACGGTGGCTGGATCGGGTGTGTCGATGCTGGCGATCGAGAGAAAGTTGGCACGCGCGGCCGCGCCGGTCTTCTCGTCGAGTATGCGCTCGAACGATGCCTTGACATCGGCCGAGGTCACGGCGGCGCCGTTCTGGAATTTTGCTTTCGGATTGAGTTTGAAACTCAGCTCCTTGCCGTCCGGCGAGAACTGCCATGAATCGGCAATCGCGGGCGTGATTTGCAGGTTTGCGTCGAGCCGCACCAGTGGCTCATAGATGAGTTCCAGCAGCCGCAGTGAGGAGAATGCCGTCTGCTTGTGCGGATCAAGACCGGTGGCGTCCTGCGACCACGCCATATGCAGCGTCGCCGCACTCGCCTGCGCCGGTAGCGCGGCGATGCCAACCATTGCCGCGAGGGCCATGCCGGAAAGCAGTTTCTTGCCAATGTGCCGTACCATTGTCGTCTCCCATTATTGTTAAACCTGATGCCTTGCAGTTCGCCGGACCGCTTCAAAGGGACACACGCCCCAGAACATCGGCCCAGTGTCGATGCGGTCTTACACCGTCTTTTCGCCTATCGCCTTGCGCAGGAAACCTCCCGCGTTGGCAAGCGTCTTACGTGCTTCTTCGACGCCCATGCCGGTGATCGTCACCAAGATTGCCAGTTTTACATCGTTGCCGGTCTGGTCGAGTGCCTGTCGTGCCTGCTGTGCCGCGCAGCCGGTCGTCTGCATCACGATCCTGACCGCCCTGGCGACAAGCTTCTTGTTGCTTGGATTGAGGTCAACCATCAGGTTCTGATAGCTCTTGCCGATGCGGATCATGCTGGCGGTAGACAGCATGTTGAGCACCAGCTTTTGCGCGGTTCCCGATTTCAGTCGAGTCGAGCCGGTGAGAACCTCCGGGCCGACCACCGGAGAGATGGCAATGTCGGCTATGCCGGCAATGGTCGATCGCGGATTGCAGGACAGCGCCACAGTGGTCGCTCCCACCTGCTTGGCATAGGTCAGGCCGCCGATGACGTAGGGCGTGCGCCCGCTGACAGCGATGCCGACCACCACATCGTCGGCGGTCAGCTTGATGTCCTGCAATGCCTTTACACCCTGTTTCGGGTCATCCTCGGCGCCTTCCGCGGAGCGCACCAGCGCGTCGTCGCCGCCGGCGATCAGGCCCACCACCATGTCCTCGGGTACGCCGAAGGTCGGTGGACATTCCGAGGCGTCGAGGACGCCGAGCCGGCCGCTGGTGCCAGCGCCCAGATAGACAAGGCGCGCACCCTTCTGGAACGCGCTGACGATCCGGTCCACGGCAGCAGCAATCTCAGGAATGACCTTCTCGACGGCGGCCGCAACGCCTTTATCTTCGTCATTGATCTTGCGCAGCACCTCGATGGTCGGCAACAGGTCGATGTCGATGGTTCTCGGGTTGCGGTCCTCGGAAACCAGCCGCTCCAACTCCGACATCAACCCGTGTTCGACCACTTGCTTACTTTCAATCTGCCGTGAGCGGGAACGCGATGCCGTGCCGGGCAGGCGACCGGCTGTCTTGTTTCTGCTTAGTTAACTTTTTAGAATTTGGTATTCCCGGTGTCAACGGATTGCAGGAATAAAATATTCCACTTTGAGTAGCGCGTTACTCGCCGCAAAGCGACTTTCTGGCCAGGATTATGGCTCCCGAAACCGCATCGCCGTCGGCCGGCTTCAGCCGTCGGCGGACGTCGGGAGCAAGCCATGGCTCAAGCGGGCTGGACAACCCTCCGAGCAACGTAACCCGCGGCGCGCCTTTTTCGAACAGCACCCGCACGAAGGTGTCGATCTGCTCGGCAGCGCCTTGCACGATCCGCCGACCGGCCGGATCGCCCTGGTCGGCGTGGCGGATCACCATCGGCGCCATGGCGGCATAGTCCGTCGCGCTGGCGCGGTCCATCCAGGCCACCGCCTCGAACGGGTCGTCCTTGAAGCGCTGCATCACCTCGGCCAGCAGCGCGGTCCGCTCGTGCCGGCCGTCATGGGCGCGCAAGGCGAACTGTACCGCTTTCAACCCTAGATCGGCGCCGCTTCCCTCGTCGGAAATCGGAAAACCGTAGCCGCCGACACGCAGGTCGCGCCCTTCGACAAAGCCGAGCCCGATCGAACCGGTCCCGGCTATGACGATGGCGCCGTCCTGGCCCGAATGCGCGCCCAGGCAAGCCGCGACGCCGTCGCTGACGAAGTCGAGACTTGCAAAGGGATGGGAGATCGCACGAAACGCCTCAAGCGACCCCTTGCGGCCGATGCCGGCAAGACCGACGCCGGCACGGATCCTGGCGATTTTCGTCGCCGTGAACCCTGCCTCTTTGATCGCAGCACCAAAGGCTTTGGCAACGGAGGCCCAGGCCGCCTCTATGCCGAGCCGCGTTGCCGCCGGACCTGAGAGACCTTGCCCGAGCACGGTTCCCGCCTCGTCTTCGATACGCGCCCGACAGCCGGTTCCGCCGCCATCGACGCCCAGGAAATAATGCGAAGACGCCGCGCCGGCACTCATCCACTTATCCGCTCGATCTGGGCGCCGCAAAGCCGGAGCTTGCGGTCCAGCTGCTCATAGCCGCGATCGAGATGATAGACGCGGTTGATCGTCGTCTCGCCCTGAGACACCAGCGCTGCCAGCACCAGCGAGACGGAGGCGCGCAGGTCGGTGGCCATCACTTGCGCGCCCTTCAGCTTCTCGCCTCCGCGCACCAGCGCCATGGTGCCTTGCAGCTTGATGTTGGCGCCGAGCCGCATCAGTTCAGGCACATGCATGAAGCGGTTCTCGAAGATCGTCTCACGCAACAGCGAAGCGCCCTCGGCACAGCACATCAACGCCATGAACTGCGCTTGGAGATCGGTCGGAAAGCTCGGATAGGGCTCCGTCGTCACATCGACGGCTTTGAGCGGCCCGTCTCTCGATACGATCAGCCCGCGGTCGCCCGGCCAGATTTTCACACCGGCTGTTTCGAGCAGCTGGACGACGGATGCCATGTGCTCGAGCCGCGCGTGGGTCAGCTCGAGCTGACCGCCGGTGATAGCCGCCGCGACGGCATAGGTGCCGGCCTCTATCCGGTCCGGGATGATGTCGTGCGTGGCGACGCGCCAGCCTGTGCCGCCCTCTATCAGGATACGGTGCGTGCCGGCGCCCTCGATCCGCGCGCCCATGGCGTTCAAGCAGGCGGCAAGGTCGGCCACCTCCGGTTCGCGCGCCGCATTGAGGATCTCGGTTTCGCCCTTTGCAGTCGTCGCTGCCATCATCGCCGTTTCGGTCGCGCCGACTGATGGTGAGCTCAAAACGATACGCGCACCTTTCAGTCCGCTCGGCGCGGACGCGACGATCAGCCCGTTTTCGATCGCAATGTCGGCGCCAAGTGCGGCAAGTGCGGCGACATGCATGTCGACCGGCCGTGCGCCGATCGCGCAGCCGCCGGGCAGCGAAACCCTGGCGTGGCCGAAGCGGGCAAGCAGCGGGCCGAGCACCAGCACTGTCGCGCGCATACGCCTTACGGTATCGTAGGTTGTCTCCTTGGAGACGGCAGCACTGGTGTTGATCGTTGCGGCGTGTGTCGATCTGGTGACCTGGGCGCCGTGGAGCCTGACGACGCCAAGCATGTTTTCGACGTCGGTCACCGCAGGCAGGTTGGTCAGTTGCAGCGGATAAGGGCTGAGCAACGCCGCCGCTATTTGCGGCAAGGCCGCGTTCTTGGCGCCGGAGATCGTCACCGCGCCCTCAAGCCTGTGCCCGCCGACGATCCGCAATTTGTCCATGGCTCTGACCTAATCCCGAGCTGTCGGTGTGTCTACGATCTTTCATGGCCGAATCGTCGACATGCCCGAAGGCTGGGCCACATCCGCACCGGTAGAGATTTGATGGTTCATTCTTCGCTGTCAATCAGAGACGGAATAATTTATTCCATGGCTTGGCATTGTCCGTGACTGGCAACAGGTGAACGCATGTCCATCCTGAAGAAAATCGAGGCCAAGCTCGAAATCATGGCGCCCGGTGACCGCGAGATCGGTCGGTATATCGTCGATAATCCCGACCAGATGCTGCGCCTGTCGACGGCGGCGCTTGCCGCCGAGATCGGCCGCAGCCAGTCGAGCGTCGTCAAGTTCAGCCAGAAGCTCGGCTATTCCAGCTATCAGGAGCTCAAGCTCGCCGTCAGCGAGGCCAAGTCGCAGGAATGGCACGTGCCGGCCGGCATGATCCACGGTTCGATCGAGGTCGGCGACAGCTATCTGGTCATCCTGCGCAAGCTGATCGGCAGCAAGCTTTTGTCGATGCAACAGACGGTCGCGGCCAACACCGAGCATGAAATCGGCAAGGCCCTCGAAGCGTTGATCGGTGCGCGCCGCATTCATTTGGCAGGCGTCGGCGCATCCTCTCTGGTGGCGCGCGATTTCTCATACAAGCTGATGAAGCTCGGCCGCAACGTGCTGCACGACAGCGACAGCCATGTGCAAATGGCCAATGTCTCGACGCTTGGACGAGGCGACGCGTTATTCGCGCTCTCCTATTCCGGGGCGAGCATCGAAACCCTGCGGATAGCTGAACTCGCACATAAACGCGGCACCACCGTTATCGCCGTCACGGGACTTCGCGACAATCCGCTGAGCCGGGTTGCCGACATTCGCCTCCACACGATCGCCGATGAAGAGCGCGCGCGCTCTTCATCGATAACCGCGCGTGATGCACAACTGACGCTAACCGACCTGCTGTTCATCCTGCTTGTGCAGAAGCAGCCTGACGCCAATGAATATGTCCACAACAGCGAATTGGCCGTCTCGGTGCTGAAGACTTAGCAGTCTTCGGCGTGGCGTTAAGGCCTCTGTTCCTCCCTGATGCTGCACGTCGACAAGAGCGAGTTTCGTCCTCCGAAGTAGCTTTGTTCAATGCGCTCACACGTTCTCCGGCCGGCAGAGCCGCGGGCGCCGATTGGTCAAACGCGGCCATGGCAAACCAATGTTGACAAGATCATCTGTTGTTTCATACATCGAGTTCAGCCTCGAATTGGCGGGCCAGGTGAGACGATGGACGACCTTGGAGCACAAGAGCAAGCGGTTCTCGACCTCATTGCGGCGAATCCGTTCGCCGGCCAGCAGGATATTGCAACCGCGCTCGGCATTGCCCGCTCGACGGTCGCCGCCCACATCGTGCAACTCATCAACAAGGGCTACATTCTCGGCCGCGGCTATGTCTTGCCGGCGTCCAAACGTATGGTCTGCATCGGCGGCGCGGTGCTCGACCGCAAATACCACGCCAAGAAGGATCTGATCTTCGAGACATCGAACCCGGTCGACGGCTATCGCAGCTTCGGCGGGGTTGCCCGCAACGTCGCCGAAAACCTTGCCCGCCTCGGTGTCGACATAAGCTTCGTCTCGATCGTCGGCGAGGATGAAACCGGCCGCGCGCTGGTGCGGCATTTGCGTGACTTCGGCGCCGATGTCAGCCAGGTCATCACCACCACGGAGCGGCCGACGGCCGAATACGCGGCCATCCTCGACCGCAACAACGATCTCGTGCTCGGCATCGCCGACATGGAGATCTTCGATCTGTTTTTGCCGTCCTATCTCGACCGTTTCTGGCCGCATCTGGCTTCGGCGACATGGGTGTTCATCGACTGCAACCTGCCGGCCGCGACCATCGCAGCGCTGATCTCGCGCAAGCACGGTGCGCGCTTCAAGCTCGCAGTCGACACGGTATCGTCGCCGAAATCGGCGCGCCTGTCGAAGGACCTGACCGGCATCGATCTTCTGTTCACCAATCATGACGAAGCCAATGCGATGCTCGGCGTGACGGATGCCGACAAGCGGCTGACGCCGGAGGGAGCAGCAGCGGGGCTGCGCGCGGCCGGCGCCGCCGAAGTGATCGTGACCGCAGGCGCGCATGGATTTGCCGTTGCGACCGAGAGCGGTGTGACGGCCATGCGCTCCGTCCCGGCCCAGCCCGTCGACATCACCGGCGCCGGCGACGCGATGATCGCCGGCACCCTGTACAAGGTGCTTTCGGGTGAGCCGGTCGCTCATGCCGTGCGCACCGGCGCGCTGCTTGCCACACTGACCACCGAGAGCGAATCCAGCGTCCACCCCGATCTGTCGCCGCGCTTCCTTGCCGCCGGCATGTACCGCATTCCTGCCTGAAAGCGAGATGATATGAAACCTTCCCTTGTCCATTTGAACGATGAAGTCGCTGCTGCGCTTAATAAAGGCCGCGCGGTGGTGGCATTGGAATCGACGATTATCACCCACGGCATGCCATATCCGGCCAATCTGGAAACTGCCCGTGGTGTCGAGACCGTGGTGCGTGAAAACGGCGCCGTGCCCGCCACGATCGCAGTGGTCGCCGGCAAGATCAAGGTTGGCCTCGACGACCGTGAACTGGAAGAGCTGGCAGCGGCAAAGGGCGTGGTCAAGGCTTCCGGGCGCGATCTCGCCGCAATCATGGTGCGCGGCGGCTCGGCCGGAACCACTGTCTCGGCGACGATGCGGATTGCCGCTTTAGCCGGGATCGGTATTTTTGCGACCGGCGGCGTCGGTGGCGTGCATCGCGGTGCCGAAGCCACTTTCGATATTTCCGCTGACCTGACCGAACTCGGCCAGACCGGCACGACCGTCGTCTGCGCCGGGGTTAAGTCGATACTCGATATTGCGAAGACGCTGGAATATCTGGAAACTCAGCGCGTGCCGGTCATCGCCTATGGGAGCGATGATTTTCCGGCTTTCTACACCCGCTCCAGCGGGCTCAAGGCCGACCATCGCCTCGATACCCCCGACGAGGTCGCGCGAGCCATGCTGCTGCATGACGAGATGCAATCCGGCACCGGCATTCTCGTCGCCAACCCGATTCCCGAAGCGGACGCGCTAGATCCGGCGTTCATCGACGGCACGATCGCAGCGGCCGTGGCTGAGGCCGAGAAGCGCGGCATCGGGCGCAAGGAACTGACGCCGTTTCTGCTCGCCCGCATCAACGAGCTTTCACAAGGCCGCAGCCTGAAGGCCAACATCGCGCTTGTCCGCAACAACGCCGCGCTTGCTGCCCGCATCGCGGTTGCGCATGCGGAATTGAAGGCCGCGACCAGGTAGAGACAGCGCCCGGCCAGCGCTACGTGCCTTCGATTTCAGCCCGGCGCGAGGTCGAAGATGCGCCCGGCATTGAGGATGTTGTTCGGGTCGAAGGCTGCTTTCAGGCGGCGCATGGCCGCGATCTCGGCGTCGCTGCGCACCAGATGCAGCCATTCCTTCTTGTCGAGGCCGATGCCATGCTCGGCCGAGACGCCGCCGCCAGCCGCCGCCACACCCCGGTAGATGATCCCGTATGCGGCCGCCGGATCCACGGTGCGGACCTGGTAGTGCAGATTGCCGTCGCCGAGATGGCCGAAGACGTAGATGTCGGCGCTCGGGTCGACGGCTTTGATAGCGGCTTCCGTTTCGCGCAGAAAAGTCGCCATTTTCGCCAGCGGGATGCTGATATCGACGCCGATCAGGCCTGCCATCGAAAACAGGAAACGGTTGGCCTCTTCGCGCACCGCCCAGAGCGCCCGGAATTCGCGCGGCGATTGCGAGACGACGACGTCGTCGATCACGTCGTCCTCGACCGCCTGCATCAGCACCGCGGCGAAGCGGTCGCCGTCGCGGTCCGGCTCGTTGCCCTGTATCTCGGCCAGCACATAGACGGGCGAGCCGACGGGCAGCGGCGCCGGCGCATCCATGCCGGCGACCATGGCGCCGTAGAGCGGCGCGAGGTTCACCTCATAGGCCGAGAGCAACGGCCCAAGCTTCTGCCGGAGCTGCGCAAGCAGCGCAATCGCCGCATCGAGCGATGGAAGTGCGCAGAAGGCATTGACCTCGGTGGCAGGTTTGGGATGCAGCCGCAGGCAGGCGCGCGTGACTACCCCGAGCGTGCCTTCGCTGCCGATGAAGAGCTGGTTGAGGTCATAGCCGGAATTGTCCTTTGGCAAGCCCTTGAGCGACGTGAGCACACTGCCGTCGGCAAGCACCGCCTCCAGCCCAAGCACCTGCGCCCGGTACATGCCGTAGCGCAGCACGCGGATGCCGCCGGCATTGGTGGCGACATTGCCGCCGACGGTGGCCGTGCCGCGCGCGCCGATGTCGACGCCGAAAAGCAAGCCGGCCGCATCGGCCGCGTCCTGCACCATTTGCAGCGGCGCGCCGGCCTCGGCGACGATCGTCGCCGCCTCGCGGTCGGGCGCCGCGACCGCCGTCATGCGCTCCAGCGACAGCACCGCCTCGCCGGGCTGGATGCGCGCCGCGCCCGCAAGACCGGTGCGGCCACCCTGGACGACGAGCCTCTGCCTGGCCTCGTTGCACAGGCGCAGAATGTCCGACACCTCGCCGGTCGTGCGTGGACGCAAGACGATCGCCGGCGGCGCGCTGTCCTTGCCGTCGGGATCTTCCCGGTAGCGTGGTCCGGCCTCCTCAGCCGAGACAATCGCTGATCTGTCCAGCCGCTTTTCCAGCCGCGACAGAAGCTCGGCGGTCAGCGGGGACAGAGCGCTCACGGATGTTGTCATCATGCGCCGCTCCTGGAAAAGGCCGACGATAGACACGGACTGCTGGTTGTCAAACCTTGCGGGACTGCCAATCGCGACCGGCCGTCAGCCTCGAGCCTTCAGGAACTCGATCACCATCGCCGCGGTCCAGGTGAACCGATTGCCGCCGAGCGGCTCGCCGCTGAGGGGACCGTAATATTCGGCAAAACCGCTCTCGGCGATCAGGTCGAGACTGGATTGCGTGATCCGTTGTGCGATTTGGCTGTGGCCGGCGGCGGCAAGGCCGTCGGCGATCATGTAATTGACCACCAGCCAGACCGGGCCGCGCCAGTAGCGCTTTGGGTCGAAGCGTCCATCGCCAGGATCGTGCGAGGGGACGATGTAACGCGCTTTGCCGGCGATGCGCTCGATCGTTGCAGCGATGGCCGCTGCCCGGCTTTCCGGAATGGCCGAAAACACCGGCAGAGTGCCGCCGACCGACGCGCTGTCCACGAGCTTTCCGGCCACTCGGTCGAAACAAATGTACTGGCCATGTGTGTCGCTCCACAGCCGTTCCATCGTCGAAAGCCCCTTTTCGGCACCGGCGCGATTGGCTTCTGCGATTTCAGTTTCGCCAAGTGTATCGGCGAGATCGGCAAGGTCGGCGGCGGAACGGATCAGGATGGCGTTGAAGCCGGGATCGACGACCTGGAAGGGCGAGGCATCGTGCAGCCGGGTGTTGTCCCAACCAAGTCCGCGGAAATGCTGCAGCAGCCAGATATAGCGATCGTACTGGGCCCTGGTCGGTCGATGCGCAGGGTCGGCGTGCAGGATGTCGCGGCGGGTGTAGGGCTCGACGCCTTCGGTCGGCACGCGCTCGAACGCCTCGTCCCAGTCGATCGAGTTGTCGCGGCCGGACTCCCATGGGTGAATTATGGCGACGAGCCCTTCGCCGTTCGGGTCGCGATTTTCGTAGAACCAGCGGTGCCAGGCGTCGATCTTCGGCAGCAGCGCGCGGGCGCGCTCGGCCGCCAGTTTCTTGTCCTTGGCCCGGTCGAACAAGCGGCGCACGGCAAAGCCGGCGACTGCCGGCTGGGTGATGCCCGAGGTGGCGGTCGGGCGGTCCGTTCGCCAGACCTCCGGCCCGGGGAAATAGCCGTCGCTCCAGACATGGAAGACGATGTGCGGCACCATGCCGTCCGGCCACTGGTGAGCGAACAGCGTGTCGATCTCGGTCCAGGCTCGGGCCTCGTCATAGTGGGCAAGACCGAGGGCGGTCAGGCAGGAATCCCAATTCCACTGGAACGGGTAGAGGCCTTTAGTCGGTATGGTGTAGGTGCCTTGGTCGTTTTCCCTGAGCACCTCGACGGCGCGGGCGATGGTTTCGTCAATGGCAAGAGATATCATTGAGGCGTTCGTGCTTTCAGGATCGAAGGAGGAATCAAAGGGAGTTCGTGGTTTCGGGATCGAACCAGCGGATGCGGTCGGGTTTGGGAGCAAGCCGAAGATGATCGCCGACCGCGACCGTGGCGTTCGATTCGAGGATGGCGCGAAACAGGCCGCCCTCGACATCGCAAGTGACCAGCGTGTGCGGTCCGAGCGGCTCGACGACACGCACGGTGGCGTTAATACCTTCGTTGCCGGCGTCCACATCCTCGGGGCGAATGGCGAACTCTATCGTCTGCTTGTCCGATTTGGGGCCGGGCAGCCTCAGGCCGGCGACGGTCCAGCTGCCGTTCGCCGTCTTCGTCGCCGGGATGAAATTCATCGGCGGGTTGCCGATGAAGGAGCCGACGAAGCGGGCCGCCGGATTGCGGTAGACCTCTACCGGCGAGGCGGCCTGGACGATACGGCCCTGATGCATGACGGCGATGCGGTCGGCGAGGCTCATCGCCTCGACCTGGTCGTGGGTAACGTAGATGGTGGTGGTCTTGGACGCCGCCAGCACGCCCTTGAGCTCGGCGCGCATTTCGAGCCTGAGCAGCGCGTCGAGGTTCGACAGCGGCTCGTCCATCAGGATCACATCGGGCTCCATGGCGAGCGCGCGGGCGACGGCCACACGCTGGCGCTGGCCGCCGGAAAGCTGGCCCGAATAGCGCTTCAAAAGATGCTCGATATGCATGAGCTCCGCGGTGCGGTTGACGCGCCCGTCGACCTCCTGCTGCGGCAGCTTCTTCATGCGCAGGCCGAAGGCGATGTTCTCGAATACCGTCAGGTGCGGAAAGACCGCGTAGTTCTGGAACACCATGGCGATGCCGCGCTCGCGCGGCGGCAGATGGTCGACGCGACGGCCGCCGATCCAGACCTCGCCCTGGCTTGGCGTTTCCAGCCCGGCGACGATCCTCAGCAGCGTGGTCTTGCCGCAGCCCGAGGCGCCAAGCAGCACCATGAATTCCTGGTCGGCGATGGTCAGGTCGATCGAATGCAGCGCGGTGAAGCCGCCGAAACGTTTTGCCACCTGCTTGATGACGATCTCAGCCATCGGCGTTCTCTTTTGTGCGCGTCATCGATTGGCGATCCCCCACATGGCGAACAGATATTTGCGGACGGCGAAGATGAAGATCAGCGCCGGGATAACCAAGGCAGCACCGCCGGCGAATTTGAGGTAGAGCGGCGATTCGCCAAGGCTCTGCAGCAGGAAGGCGGTCAGCGTCCGGTTCTCTATGGTGAGCACTGCGGCGGCAAACACCTCGTTCCAGGAGATGGTGAAGGCAAACACCGCCGACGCCGCGATGCCCGGCAGCGCCAGCGGCAGAATGACTTTTCGGAATGCCTGCAATCTCGTGCAGCCGAGCGTCCAGGCAGCTTCCTCCAGCTCGACTGGGATGCCGGAGAACAGCGAGAAGGTGATCAGCACGGCAAACGGCAGCGCCAGCGTGGTGTGGACCAGCGCCAGCCCGATCGCGGTGTCGTCGAGGCCGGTGCGGATGAACATCACCGCCAGCGGTAGCGCCAGCAGCGGTAGCGGGAAGGCGCGGGTCATCAGCACGAGGAAACGGAACGTTTCCTTGCCTGGGAAATCGAAGCGCGACAGCGCGTAGCCCGCGGGTGCGCCGAAGCCGATCGAGAGGAGCATCGTCAGCGTGGCGACGAGAACGGAGTTCCACAGCGCCTTGGCGACACCGGCGAAATTGATGAAGAAAGAAAGGCTGCCGAAATCGAATGACGGGAAGAAGCGCTTGGGAAAGGCGGTCACTTGTTCCGGCGACGACAGCGCGTTGACGATCAACAGATAGATCGGCAGTAGCACCCAGACGCAAAGCAGGATGACGGTGGCGACCAGCAACCAGTTACCGGCTTTGCGGGCCTCAGGCGCGGCGATCGAGAGCTCCGCGACCGTGCTCATATCCGCGCCTCCTTCGGCACACGCAGCACCCGCAGGAAGAACAGCGTGAAACCGATCGAGATGGCGAGGATGAACAGCGCCATGGCGGCGGCGACATTGCGGTCCTGCAGCGTGAACTGCCAGTTGTAGGTCTCGCCCATCAGCACCGGCAGATTGGTGCCGCCGAGTGCTGCAACCACGGCGAAGACTTCAAAGGCAAGGATGACGCGCAGGATGATCGCCGTCTGCAGGCTTGGGCGCAGCAGAGGCAGCGTGATCTTGATGAAGCGCTTCCACGGGCTAGCGCCAAAAACCTCCGCCGCCTCGTAGTATTCCCGGGGGATCAGCCCCATGCCGGCGACCAGAATGACCATCATGATGGCGGTCGCGCGCCAGATCTCGGCCAGCGCCACGGCGATGAAGATCATCAGCTTGCTCTGGTAGCCGAGGAACATAACCGGCCTGTGGATGACGCCGAGATTGGAGAGCAAGGTGTTCAGGAAGCCGGACTCGTCGAAGATGGCGAGCCAGATCAGTCCGGCGGCGAGATCGGAAATGCCGAGCGGAATAGCGAAGATGTAAAGCGCAGCGCTGCGTCCGGTTTCAAGCCGCGACACCATCGTTGCCATCAGCAGCGCCATCACCAGTTGGATCGGCACGACGATGGCGCTCAGCAGCAGCGTGTTGCGGACAGTGACCGGAAACTTCCAGCTGCCCGCCATGGTGCGGAAATTGTCGAGCGTAAAGCCGCCGTCGCGGGTGAACGCCTCGAAGGCGACCAGCGCGAACGGATAGAGGAAGAAGACGCAGAGGAACAGCGTCGCCGGCATCAGCAGCAGATAGGGAAGGGCCTTGCCGTGCATGGAGCGCTCTCTATTCGACGCTTGAAAACGGGTGGGCGCCCGGCGCGCTGGAAATCCGGACGCCCAGGGAGGATTCCTAATCGACCGGGCAGGCGCCTTGCGATGGCTTGTCGGGCGCCCAGCACGGCGCCTTCGCCTGTTCGATGATCGCCTTCAGCGCCGTCGCCTGTTCGTCGAGCACGCCGTGCACATCCTCCCCGCCGAGCACGATGCGCTCGAAGCTGTCGGTGTAGATCTGATTGAACTTGCCGCCGAGGCCGCCAAGTCCCATCGGCAGTAGCGCCGGCAACGCATCGGGAGCTCCGGTCATGGTGGCGATCACTGGGCTGAAGGCCTTCACCGAGGCCGGGATGTCGTCGGGCAGCTTGACGTCGACGATGGGGAAGAAGTTTGTCGCCCTCAGCGTCGCGATCTGGGTTTCCGGTTTCAGCATATAGGCGACCAGCGCCTTGGCCTTGTCCATGTCAGGCGAGGTCTTCGGGATAGCGACACCGGCCACCACCGGCATGTAGCCGCGGCCTGCCGGGCCAGCCGGCGCCGGAAAGGCGACGAAGTCATTGGGTTTCTGGTTAAAGGCGTCGGCGAGGCGCGCCACGTGATCGAATGCCACCCAGACTTCGCCGGTCAGCAGCGGCTCCTGCATGAAGGCATAGTTGGTCGAATTCGGGTTGGTGTACTGCCACAACTCCTTGAATTTGTTCCACGCCGTCTCGGCCTCCGCCGAGCGGAACTTGGTCACCATCGAACCGGTATAGGACGGAAGGAGAAAACCCTCGAAGAAACGATGCTTCAGCCCTTTCGGGCCGGCCGGAAAACCGAACTTGGGCGAACCGGTCTTTTCAGCGATGTTTTTCGTCCACTCGATCAGTTGGTCATAAGTGATGGTGTTGAGATCGGTGCCGGCCGGCAGATATTGCAGCGCCTGTTTGTTTGCCGCCATCAGAAAGGTGGCCTGCATCCATGGCAGGTATTTCTGCTCGCCGGTGCCGAGCATGCCGAGCTTCTTGTAGGTGTCGTTGACCTTGACGCCACCGAGATCGACGCCAGAGAGATCGACAAGGTTCGCGCCGACGGTGGAGAAGTCTCCGTGCAGGCCGCCGAGCACACCTATGGTGCCGGAGCCGGCCTGCAGTTCGGCCTGAAGGCGGGTGAGCCAGGGCCCGTCCTCGGCGACCTGATAGTCGACCTGGCCGTCAAACCCCTTCAGCACTTCGCTGCGCATCTTCTGTGTCTCTTCCACTGGTCGCGCCTGTGTCGACCAGAACAACACCTGCTGGGCTTGTGCTGCGCCAGCAGCAAGCGACAACGCCAGCACCGCACCTGCCAATGTCCTCAACGCGTTCATCGTCATCTTCCTCCCTGGTTGTGCGCCGCTAAGGCGTCAGTTCCGTCCTGTAGGTGCCGGGCCATGGCTTGCCCGCGAGACAAGTGTCGGCCGCACCAGCCGCGTCAGCGGCGTGGTCGGCCTGTCGCCGATGACGGTCAGCAGCATCTCGCCGATCTCGCGCGCGCACTGGCGGATCGAGGCGTCGAAAGTGGTCAGCCCCGGCGGCGCATAGGCGGAGGCGGCTATGTTGTCGAAGCCGATCACCGAAAGGTCGCGAGGAATGGCAAGTCCGGCGCGCCCCGCCTCTTCTATGACCGTCAGCGCCAGCTCGTCGAACAGCGCGACAATGGCCGTCGGCCGCTCGGCAGCGTGCAGCAGCCGGTTGATCGCCTGGATGCGGGCACCGCGATCGAAACGCGGCGCCGTCGCCACATCGAGCCTGACCGACGGATCGCCCCGGCGGGCGATCGCGGCGGCGAGCCCATCCTGCCTAAGATGGCGAAACGTCATCGGCTCGGAAATCGTCACCAGGCCGAAATGCCGGTGTCCGAGGTCGTAGAGCATGTCGAAGGCTTCGCCGAAAGCATGTGCGCCATCGGTATCGAGCCAATGGTAGGCAAAGTCGCCGTCGAGCAGCCTGCCATGCGCGACGAAAGGGAAATTGCGTTGGCGCAAATAGGCAAGCCGCTCGTCGACCTCGGCGATACGGGTGACGACGACCCCGTCGGCGCGGCCCGATTCGACGACATGGCGAAGCACGGAAAGTTCCGACTGGCCCTGCGCCGCTGCGGCCAGGATCAGGTCGGAGCCGTGCGAAACCAGCCCTTCGCCGAGCCCTGTGACGAATTCGCCGAGGAAGGAATCGACCAGATTGGGGCCGCGGATCGGCAGCACCATGCCGACAAAGCCGCTGCGGCCGGAGACCAGCGTGCGGGCTGCGGTATTCGGCACATAGCCGGCCAGGCGCGCGGCCTCGGTGACACGTTGGCGCGTTTTCAAGGCGATCTGCTCGTGGCCGGCAAGGGCCCGCGAAACGGTGGTGATTGACAGGCCGAGCTGCGCAGCAAGTTCCTTGAGGGTGGTAACGCGGGCCGGCATCGTTCCTCCCGAACGAAATTTGAAACGTTTGTAATCACTTCAAGCGAAATTGCAAACGTTTTAAATGGCGCGCGGTTGGTGTGATTTCCTGCCCGTTGGGTAGCGCGGCCCTATCGACCCCGGCCCGCAAGCTCCTGGTCGGCGATTTAAACGCAGCGGTTGCTTGACTCGGGCGACGCCTTGTGAAAAATTTTGCAGCAACTGATAAAAATATCAAAGGGCGGAAATGGTTGGTTTTGGTAACGGCCTGCTGCGCGACGATGAGACAGGTATGGCAGCCCGTGCCGCCTGGCTTCACTATGCCGGCGGCCTGACGCAGTCGGAGGTCGCCAAGCGGCTCGGCCTGACCAGCCTCAAGGCGCATCGTTTGATCACCAAGGCCAATCAGGAAGGCCTGGTCAAAGTCTATATCGACGGCGAAGTCTCCGAATGCGTGGAGCTTGAGGACGAGTTGTCCGGCCGCTACGGCCTCGACTATTGCGAGGTGGTTCCGGACTTCGATGCCGAAGACCTGCCGCTCAAGGCGCTCGGCATCGCCGGCGCGCAGTTTCTCAAGCGCGAGATCGAACGCGGCGAAGAGGCGCTGATCGGCGTCGGCCACGGCCGCACGCTTGCCGCCTGCGTGGAGTATCTGCCGCGCATATCGGCCGGCCGGATCCGTTTCGTCTCGCTGCTTGGCGGCCTGACGCGCAAGTTCTCGGCCAATCCGCATGACGTCATCCACCGCGTCGCCGAACGGACCGGTGCGGAGGCCTATGTGATGCCCGTACCGATGTTCGCCAACACGGTCGAGGATCGAATCGTGTTGCTCGGGCAGAAGGGCGTCAGCGATGTCTTCGACCTCGCCAAGTCCGCCGACTTGCTTATCGCCGGCATCGGCACCGCCGAGCGTGAGGCCTCGCTTGTCGCCACCGGTATGATCGAGAAGGGCGAGATGGAGGAGATCCGCCGCAATGGCGGCGTCGGCGAACTGCTCGGGCATTTCTTCGACGATGCCGGAAAGGCCGTTGCGACGACGCTTTCCGACCGGGCGCTGGCGCTGGCGCGCGAAGACATCAGCAACCGCAGGATTGTCGCCGTCGCAGGCGGCAAGGTGAAGGTTCGCGCCATCAAATCAGTGCTGGAGGGCCGCTATCTCAAAGGCTTGATAACTGACGAGCGGACGGCGCGATCGCTCGTGGAACAGACGCCGGTCGGGTAGCCGGCAACCATTTCGTTGAAACTACCCTGTGGAGGAGAAGAGAAATGCATGAGAAAGAGAAAGACCTCATCGACGCGTTCCTGCGTGGACAAGTCGACCGCCGTGGGCTGATCAAGGGCCTCGGTGCAATGGGCCTTGCCGCCAGCACCGCCGGCACACTGCTCAATTTCGGGCAGACCCGCGCCCTGGCGGCTGATTTCGACTGGCAGGCGCATAAGGGCAAGACCATCAAGCTGTTGCTCAACAAGCATCCTTACGCCGATGCGATGATCGCCAACCTCGACAATTTCAAGCAGTTGACCGGCATGAATGTCGTCTATGACGTGTTCCCCGAAGACGTCTATTTCGACAAGGTCACCGCCGCGCTGTCGGCCAGCTCGCCCGAATACGATGCCTTCATGACCGGCGCCTACATGACCTGGACCTACGGCCCGGCCGGCTGGATCACCGACCTCAACGAATGGATCAAGGATTCGGCCAAGACCAACCCGAAATATGCCTGGGACGACTTCCTGCCCGGCGTCAGGAAGTCCTGCGCCTGGAACGGCCAGCCTGGCGGAGTGCTCGGTTCCGACGACGCCAAGCAGTGGTGCATCCCGTGGGGCTTCGAACAGAACAACATCACCTACAACAAGGGCATGTTCGACAAGGTCGGCGTCAGCGTTCCCGGCAATATGGATGAGATGGTCGCTACGGCGGCGAAGCTCACCAAGGACGTCGGCGGTGGCGTTTACGGCATCGGCGTGCGCGGCTCGCGCTCCTGGGCGACGATCCACCCGGGCTTCCTGTCGGCCTACGCCAATTTCGACCAGAAGGACCTGAACGTCTCGGCTGACGGCAAGCTGTCGGCCGCGATGAGCACCGCCGAATCCAAGGCTTTCCACAAACAGTGGGTCCAGATGATTCAGGAGAGCGGCCCGAAGGACTGGTCGACCTACACCTGGTACCAGGTCGGCACCGATCTCGGTGCAGGCGCCTCGGCGATGATCTACGATGCCGACATTCTCGGCTACTTCATGAATGGTGGCGATAACAAGATGGCCGGCAAGCTCGCCTTCGCGGCGTTCAAGGCCAATCCCGCCGCCAAGGCACCGACGCCCAATATCTGGATCTGGTCGCTGTCGATGTCCAACTTCTCCAAGGACAAGGACGCCACCTGGTACTTCATGCAATGGGCATCCGGACCCGAGCATGCACTGTTCGGTGCGACCAAGATGGACTTCGTCAATCCGGTCCGCCAGTCGGTCTGGAACGACCAGATGTTCCGGGACAAGTTGAACAAGAGCTATCCCGGTTATGTCGAGATGTTCGATGTCTCGGCGCCGGGCGCCAGCATCAAGTTCACTCCGCAGCCGCTGTTCTTCGATCTCACCACCGAATGGGCGGCGACGCTGCAGAAGATGGTGGCCAAGGAAGTGCCGGTCGACGAGGGCCTCGACAAGCTGGCCGAGAGCATCAACGGCCAGCTCAAGGAAGCCGGGCTCGGCTAAGCCGCGGCAAAGGCTGGCCCGTCGCGGGCCAGCCTTTGAGATGTGATACGTTTGCGACGCGGTCCCGAAAGGTGCCGCCTGCTCGCCCGACCGGCCGCCTTGCTCCCTTGGGCGGTCGGGACGGCGAAGCAACAGGATGACGGAGCAGCAGATGACTGCGGCGACAATACAAAGAAACAGGCCGTCGGGCTTCAGGATCAGCAAGCGTGTGCTGCCTTACCTCCTCAGCCTGCCGGCCCTGCTGGTCTGCATCGGAATCCTGATCCCGTTCCTGACCTCGGTGGTCTATTCGTTCCAGCGCTACCGGTTGAGCCAGCCCTGGGCGCGGCAGTTCAACTGGGGCGACAACTATATCTCCTTCTTCACCGACCCGAAGTTCTGGAACACGCTGGAGATTTCGCTGCTCTACGCCGGCATCACCGTCGTGCTCGAGCTGCTTCTCGGTCTCGGCATCGCCATGCTGCTGCAGAAGCGCTCGACGTTAAACAACTTCATCTCGATCATGCTGTTGATGCCGCTGATGACGGCGCCGGCGCTCGCCGCGCTGATGTGGAAGCTGATGACCAATCCCGGCTTCGGTGTGCTCAGCTATCTCGCTAGCCTGATCGGGCTGCAGGATTTCCGCTGGGCCTCGTCTCCGTCGACGGCATTGCTCACCGTCGTCCTTGTCGACATCTGGGTCTACACGCCTTTCATCATGATCCTGCTGCTTGCCGGACTGCGCAGCCTGCCGACGCAGCCCTTCGAGGCGGCAGCACTCGACGGCGTGCCGCGCAGCTTCGTCTTCTTCCGCATCACCCTGCCGATGCTGACCCCCTATATCCTGACAGCGACGCTGTTCCGCCTGCTCGATTCAATCCAGCAGTTCGACATCATCTACGCCATGACCCAAGGCGGGCCGGGCGATACGCTGACCGTCTTCCAGGTGGAGGCCTATCTCAACTTCTTCCAGTCGACCAATGTCGGCCGCTCGGCAGCACTGATGATCATCCTGTGGGCGATCACCTATTTCCTCTCGAACATTTTCATCAAGAACTGGCTGCGGCTGCGCGAACGCGCCCGCGGCCATGCATAGGAGGCTGGCATGGAACACACCTCCCTTCTCGAACGCATCCTGCGTGGCATAGCCCTGGCGCTGGTCGTGATCTTCTTCATGTTCCCGATCGTCTGGATCCTGATGATGTCGTTCCAGACCAACGAGACAATCCTGCGGATCCCGCCGCAGCTTGTCTTCGAGCCGACGCTCGCCAACTACACCGCCTTGATCACAGGCAAGCTGATGACGGCAGCCGGCACGCTCGACATCGCCTTCATGCGCAATCTCTGGAATTCCGTCTTCCTGTCGGTCACCTCGGTTGCCGTCGCGCTGCTGCTCGGCGTTCCCGCAGCCTATGCCTTTGCACGGCACAAATTCCGTGGCTCGGAGGACATCGCCTTCACGCTGCTGTCGTTCCGGTTCGCGCCGGCGCTGCTGGTGCTTTTGCCGCTCACCCTCTATTTCCAGAAGCTCGGGCTGGCCAACACCTATATCGGGCTGATCTGGGTCTACCAGCTGATCTGCCTGCCGCTGATCCTGTGGATCGTGCGCGGCTATTTCGAGGATATTCCGGCCGACATCGAATACGCCTACCGCATTGCCGGCCATTCCTGGTTTGCCACCTTCCGCAAGATCGCGCTGCCGCTCGCCGGGCCGGGCATTGCCGCTGCCGGCCTGCTCGCCTTCATCTTCGCTTGGAACAATTTCGTCTTTGCGCTGGTGCTCGCTTCGGCCGACAAGCAGCCGGTGACGGTCGGCGCCCTGGCTTTCATCACCTCCTCCGGCATTCAGTACGGCCAGATCTCAGCCGCGATCGTGCTGTCGATCACGCCGACGCTCGCGCTCGCGCTTTATGCGCAGCGCTATCTCGTCGAAGGCCTGTCGCTTGGCGCGGTGAAAGGATAGTCCGATGGCAAGCCTCGAACTGCGAAACATCGTCAAGCGCTACAAAAGCCGGACCGTTCTCGACAACCTGTCGCTGACCGTCGCCGACGGCGAAACGCTGGTCCTGTTCGGGCCGTCCGGCGCCGGCAAGACGGTGCTATTGCGGCTGGTCGCCGGCGTCATCGACCCCGACGAGGGAAAGATCCTCATCGGCGGCGAGGACATGACCGACGTCGACGCCGAGTTCCGCGGCGTCGGCATGGCATTCCAGAACTTCGCGCTGTTCCCGCATATGACGGCGTTCGACAACATCGCCACGCCGCTGCAGGCGAAGCATTCGTCGCAGGGCGCGATCAAGGCCGGCGTCGAGAGCGTCGGCAAGCTGTTGAAGATCGGCCATGTGCTCAGCCACAAGCCGCGGGCGCTGTCCAACGGCCAGAAGCAGCGCACTGCGCTTGCCCGCGCCCTGGTCGGCTCGCCGCCGCTTCTGCTGCTCGATGATCCCTTGCGCAACGTCGATGCCAAATTGCGCTTCGAAATGCGGCTCGAACTGCCAAGACTGCTCGCCGATCGTGGCGCAACTGTTGTCTACGTCACCCAGGACTACAAGGAAGCGATGGCGCTTGGCGATCGCATCGCAGTGATGTCGCAAGGCGTCGTGAAACAGCTAGGCACACCCGAACAGATCTATCGCGAGCCGGCCAACGTCGAGATCGCCCGGCTGTTCGGCGACCCGACCATCAACCTGCTCGACGTCAAGCCGTCCCGGGATGCCAAGGGCGTCTATGTCGGCCTGTCCAATGTCCAGGTCCATCTGGCCGGCGCGCATGAGGCGGCGGTCGGCCGTGACTGCGTGATCGGCTTGCGGCCGGAGGCGCTGGCCTTTGTTGACGAAGGCACGTCCGGCGCCATCCCGGTGACGGTCGAGGCCGAGACGCCGCTCAACGAGAAGATCGTCACCCTGGTGCGCACCGTGCGCGGCCGTGAAATCCTGGTTTCGCGTCCGTCCGGGATACCGGGTCAATCCGAGGGCAGGGCGCATATCGCTGTCGACAGCAAAAGCGCCCTGCTGTTCGATCGTGCAAGCGGCGAGCGCATCGGCTCGAAAAATGTCGTCAATTTGCGCAGTGGAGAAGCGGCATGAGCCCGAGCGCAATCACCATTTCGGGCGTCGACAAGTTCTACGGTCCGATCGACCGCGGCGTGCACGCCGTCAAGAACCTGACGATGGAAATCGCCAAGGGCGAGATCGTGGCACTGCTCGGCTCATCCGGCTGCGGCAAGACCTCGACATTGCGCATGATCGCAGGCTTCGAAGAGGTCTCGCGCGGCACAATCTCGGTTGCCGGCCGCAAGGTGCACACGTTGCCGCCGGTTAAGCGCAACGTCGCGATGGCCTTCGAGGGCTATTCGCTCTACCCGCCGCTGACCGTGCGCGAGAACATGGCCTTCGCCCTCAAGGCTGCCAGGCTGGCTAAGAGCGCGGTCGATGCAAAGGTTGCTCATATCGCCAAGCTGCTTGAGATCGAGGACATTCTCGAGCGCTATCCGAGCTCGATCTCCGGCGGCCAGCAGCAGCGCGCCAGCCTCGGCCGGGCGCTGATCCGCGAAGCCAACCTGCACCTGCTGGACGAGCCGATGGGCCAACTCGAGCCGCAGCTTCGCGCTGTGCTGCGCGGCCGCATCAAGCACTTCATCAAGGAGCGCGGCCTGACCGCGATCCTGGTCACCCACGACCAGACGGAGGCCAATGCGCTGGCCGACCGTATTGCCGTTATGGAAGGCGGCGTGCTGCAGCAGTTCGATACGCCTGACAGGATCAAGGAGCGGCCGGCAAACCTGTTCACCGGCACCTTCGTTGGCGAGCCGCCAATGAATGTCTTCGAAGCCTATGTCGGCGCGACTGACGGCAAGATCAGTCTCAAGCTGCCCGACGGGCTTTCGCTCGACTACGACAAGGATGCCTTCAGCGGCCCGGTTCGCGACGAATTGCTCAACCGGCAGCGCGTCGTCATCGGCGTCAGGCCTTATGCTGTCCGCCGCTCCAAGGACGGCGTGCCGGCCACGGTTTCGGCCAATCAATGGCTCGGCGATCAGACCCATATCGCCGCCGATTTCGCCGGCGGTTCGCTGGTTCTGGTCGAGCATGACCGGACCCGCCTGGAGCTCGGGGCGCCGATCAAGGTCAGCATCGATCCAAAGAACCTGCACGTCTTCGATCAGGCGAGCGGTGACGCCATTTCGCACGGCACGGAGCTTGCCTGATGCGGGATGTGCTGATCGGCGTCGACGCCGGCACGTCTGTCATCAAATCCGTCGCCTTCGACACGGCGGGCAGGCAGATCGCGGCCGCCGCACTGCCCAACAAGTACGAGACACTGCCGGGCGGCGGCGCCGAGCAGGACCTGACACGCACCTGGGCCGATACCGCGACGACCTTGCGCGAGCTTGCCAACAAAGTGCCGGATCTCGCCAGCCGGACCATTGCCATCGCCGTGACCGGGCAGGGCGACGGCACCTGGCTGATCGACAAGGATGGTGAGCCGGTGGCCAAGGGCTGGCTGTGGCTCGACGCGCGCGCTGCCGCGGTCGTCGAGGAGATACGCGCGCGGCCCGAGGACCGGCTGCGCTTCGAAAAGACCGGCAGCGGGCTCGCTGCCTGCCAGCAAGGATCGCAGTTCGTCTTCATGAAGCGCCACATACCCGCGATGCTTGCCAATGCAGCGACGGCCTTCCACTGCAAGGACTGGCTCTATTTCAAGTTGACCGGCCACCGCGCCACCGACCCGTCCGAGGGCACCTTTACCTTCGGCGATTTCCGCACGCGCGGCTATTCAGATGATGTACTCGAGGTACTCGGCGTCACCGATCTCCGGCATCTACTGCCGCCCATCGTCGATGGCACCAGGCAAAGCACCTCGCTGTCGGCGGCAGCCGCCAAAGCGACCGGTCTGCTCGCCGGCACACCGGTCGTTCTGGCCTATGTCGATGTCGCCTGCACGGCGCTTGGCGCCGGCCTGTTCGATCGCGAGCGCAAGCCGGGATGCTCGATCATTGGCTCCACCGGAATGCATATGCGGCTTGCCGAAACGCCGGAGGAGGTTCTGCTCAACGAGGCTGCAACCGGCTACACGATGACGATGCCGGCGCCGGGCGTCTTTGCGCAGATGCAGTCGAACATGGCGGCAACACTCAATATTGACTGGGTCCTTGGCCTCGCCTCCGGCATTCTCGCCTCGCAAGGTATCACACGGACAAATGGCGAGATGATCGCGCTGGTCGACCAGTGGATATCGTCGTCCGAGCCAGGCTCGTTGCTCTACCAGCCTTATGTCTCGGAGGCCGGCGAGCGCGGCCCGTTCGTCGATGCCAATGCCCGGGCCGGCTTCATCGGCATTTCGTCCAGGCACGGCTATGCCGATATGGTTCGTGCTGTGTTCGAGGGGCTGGCTTTCGCGGCACGCGATTGCTACGCCGCCATGGGGCCGCTGCCCAAGGAAATCCGCCTGACCGGCGGAGCGGCCAGGAGCCCGGCGCTGCGCAATATCCTGGGTGCTGCGATCGGCGCCGACATTCGCACCAGCGAGCGCGAGGAGGCCGGTGCGGCGGGCGCCGCAATGATTGCTGCGGTCTGCGTCGGCCAGTACGCATCGATGGACGATTGCGTCAGTGAATGGGTCACACCGTTGCTCCGTGCGGCCGAGCCCAGCGACCGAAAGCTTGCCGCTGCTTATGAGGCGATGGCTCCGTCCTACACATTGGCGCACGAGGCGCTGCGGCCGGTCTGGCGTTCGCTGGCCGCGTCCAGGCAAACCGACGTGAATTGAGAAGAGCATGCCCAAGAAAATTGCGATCATCGGCGACCGCTTCATGCTTCCGGACGTGTTTCGCGAGAAAATCGAGGCGGCCTGCGGCGACAATCTAGACATCCGCACCGTTGAGACCGCTTGGCCCGACGAGCCGATGCAATTCGGCAATGCGGCGCTCGGCCTCGACAAGGTCAAGGAGTATTTCGGCGATCCGGACGAGGTGGTCGATTTTATCGGCGATGCCGAAATTTTTGTTACCCAGCTTGCGCCGCTCTCCGAAGCCATGATGCAGCGCCTGCCCACACTCAAGCTGGTTGCGGTGTCGCGCGGCGGTCCGATCAACATCGACATGGCTGCCGCCAAGGCCCATGGCATCACGGTGGTCAATGTGCCCGGCCGCAACGCCAGCGCGGTGGCCGAGTTCACCATCGGTGCCATTCTCGCCGAAACGCGGCTGATCCGTGTCGGCCACGAAGCCTTGCGCAAGGGCGAGTGGCGCGGCGATCTCTACCGCGCCGACCGCACCGGCCGCGAGCTCAACGAAATGACCGTTGGCGTCATCGGCTATGGCAATATCGGCACCAGGCTGGTTCGGCTGCTGCGTGCTTTCGGCTGTCGCATCCTGGTCTCCGATCCCTATGTGCAGTTGAGCGTCGAGGACCGCAATGCCGGCGTCGAGCTGGTAGCGCTGGACGATCTGCTGTCGCGCTCCGATGTGGTCACGCTGCATTCCCGGGTCACCGAAGAGACGCGGGGCCTCATCGGCAAGGACGCTATTGCACGGATGAAGCCAGGCGTAATCTTCGTCAATACAGCGCGGGGACCGCTGGTCGACTACGATGCACTCTACGAGGCGCTCGTCTCGGGACAGATCGGCAGTGCCATGTTGGAGACGTTCGCCGTCGAGCCGGTGCCAGCCGACTGGCCCTTGCTGCAGCTGCCGAACGTGACACTGACGCCGCATATCGCCGGCGCGTCGGTGCGCACGGTGACTTATGCGGCCGAGCAGGCGGCCGAGGAAGTGCGCCGCTTCATCGCCGGTCTGCCTCCGGTCAATCCATGCTGACGACAGGGCATAGAGCGAGATGAACGGTGAAACCGAAATCGTCGACCTCTTCGTCATCGGCGGCGGCGTCAATGGCGCCGGAATCGCGCGCGATGCGGCGGGCCGGGGCCTGTCGGTCATTCTTTGCGAAAAAGGCGATCTCGCCGAAGGCACCAGTTCGCGATCGGGAAAGCTCGTTCATGGCGGTTTGCGCTATCTCGAATATTACGAGTTCCGCCTGGTGCGGGAGGCGCTGATCGAGCGCGAGGTGCTGCTCGAATCCGCGCCGCACATCATCTGGCCTATGCGCTTCGTGCTGCCGCACAGCCCCGATGACCGGCCGGCCTGGCTGGTCCGGCTCGGCCTGTTCCTCTACGATCACCTTGGCGGCCGCAAGCGGCTGCCGGCCACCCGCACGCTCGACCTGCGCACCGCACCCGAAGGCGCGCCGATCAAGGACGCCTTCAAGCGCGGCTTCGAATATTCCGACTGCTGGGTCGACGACGCCCGCCTGGTCGTCATCAACGCGCTCGACGCCGCGGAGCGTGGGGCCAAGATATTCACCCGAACCGCCTGCATTGCCGCCCGTCGCGAAAGCGGCCTGTGGTCGGTGGAGATGCGCGACGGTCGAACCGGCGTCAGGACCACAGTCCGGGCACGGGCGCTGATCAACGCCGGCGGTCCCTGGGTCAACGACATCGTCAACCGCGTGGCCGGCCAGAACTCCAAGCGGAACGTGCGCCTGGTCAAGGGCAGCCACATTGTCGTGCCAAAATTCTGGGAAGGGCGACAGGCCTATCTCGTCCAAAACAGCGACAAGCGCGTGATCTTCATCAATCCCTACCAGAACGATCTGGCGCTGATCGGCACCACCGACATCCCCTATGACGGGCGGCCGGAAGACGTGACCGCGGATGCCGGCGAGATCGATTATCTGATCAAGGTGGTCAACCGCTACTTCAAGCGCCAGCTTGCGCGCAGCGACGTCGTTCATTCGTTTTCCGGCGTCAGGCCGCTCTATGACGACAATGCCGACAATCCGAGTGCGGTGACCCGCGATTATATTTTCGAACTCGACGCTTCGGCAGGGCAGGCGCCGCTGCTTTCCGTCTTCGGCGGCAAGATCACCACCTTCCGCAAATTGGCCGAGCACGCGCTGGACCGCATCGCCCCGTTCTTTCCGAAGATGGGCAAGCCGTGGACCTCGAAAGGGCATCTGCCGGGCGGCGATATCGCCAATGCCGATTTCGAGCAGTTCCTCGGTGACCTCGGCCACGAATATCCCTGGATGCCCGCCTCCCTGGTCAAGCACTATGGCCGGCTCTATGGCACAAGGACGCGTGATCTGGTCGGCGCGGCCGGTTCGCTCGCCGAACTGGGCCGGCGCTTCGGCAAGGATTTTTTCGAGCGCGAAGCCAACTACCTGCTCGAGCACGAATGGGCCGAGACCGCGGCCGATATTCTCGAACGACGCACCAAGCACGGCCTGCATCTGTCCGCCGCGGAAAGAGAAGCGTTCGAGGACTGGTGTTCGAATCGCCTGGCGAAGGCGGGCTGATGGCCTTTACGCTGTCCCTCAACACCAATCCGCTGGTCAACCGTTTTGCCGAGCCGGACGACCTGATCGATACGATTGCCTACGACATCGGCATCCGCGACGTGCAGCTCACGCATGAATTCATCAATCCCGGCTGGCCGGCGGCAACGATCGCCAAATTCACCCGCCTGTTCCGCTCCGCTCTCAACCGCACCGGGGTGCGCGTGACCTCGGCGATGACCGGCCCTTACGGTCGGCTCAATCATTTCGGCCATCCCGATGCCGACGTGCGGCGCTACTACGTCGACTGGTTCAAGACCTTTGCCGAAATTTCGGCCGAGCTCGGCGCCGGCGGCATGGGTACGCAGTTCGCGATCTTCACCCACCGGGATTACGACGATCCTGAACGTCGCGCGCGGCTTTTCGACATCGCGCTAGCGTGCTGGCGTGAGGTTGCCGAGCATGCCCAGGCCGCCGGCTTGATCTACCTGTTCTGGGAGCCGATGTCGGTCGGCCGCGAGTTCGGCCATACGATCGAGAGCTGCCGGACGCTGCAGCGCGAGATCGATGCCGCCGGCATGGCGATCCCGCTCAAGATGATGGTCGACATCGACCATGGCGACGTGACGTCGAGTAATCCGGACGACATCGACCCTTATGCCTGGGCCGAAGCCTTTCCAAAGCAATCGCCGATCATCCACGTCAAGCAGTCGTCGATGAACAAGGGTGGCCATTGGCCGTTCATTGCCGCCCACAACAAGGACGGCCGCATCACACCGGAAAAGCTGCTGGAGACGATTCGCCGTGGCGGCGGCGTCGACAACGAGATCTGCCTCGAATTGTCGTTCCGCGAGCGCGAGCCCGTCGACCACCAGGTCATCGCCATGATCCGCGAGTCGGTCGGCTATTGGGCGCCCTTCATCGAGGCCGGCAGGGCCGATCTTTTGCCGCGAGCATGATGGATGAGCAGGAGCCGATGCGGCCCCTGCTCATCCAGAACACATCAGCCGAATTTAGGGTCGAGGCTGCCGGATTTATAGCGCCTGGCCATTTCCGATAGCGGCAGCGGCTTGATCTTCTGTGCGTTGCCGGCGGTGCCGAATTGCTCGAAACGCTCCTTGCAGAGCTTTCGCATGGCGGCCATCGCCGGCGTCAGATATTTGCGCGGGTCGAATTCGCTCGGGTTCTCGGTCAGCACCTTGCGAATGGCGCCGGTCAGCGCCATGCGGTTATCGGTATCGATGTTGATCTTGCGCACGCCGTGCTTGATGCCGCGCTGGATCTCCTCGACCGGCACCCCCCATGTCGGCTTCATCTGGCCGCCATATTTGTTGATGATCTCCTGCAGCTCCTCCGGCACCGAGGACGAGCCGTGCATGACGAGATGCATGTTCGGCAGGCGGCGGTGAATTTCCTCGATGACGTTCATGGCCAGCACAGCGCCGTCCGGCTTGCGGCTGAACTTGTAGGCGCCATGGCTGGTGCCCATGGCGACGGCCAGTGCATCGACACGGGTGTCGCGCACGAACTGTTCGGCCTGCACGGGATCGGTCAGCAGCTGGTCGTGGCTGATGACGCCCTCGACGCCATGGCCGTCCTCCTGCTCGCCGCCGCCCATCTCCAACGATCCGAGAACGCCGATCTCGCCTTCCACCGAGACGCCGCCCCAATGCGCCATGTCGACGACGCGGCGGGTGATGCCGGAATTATAGGCGTAGTCGGCCGGTGTCTTGCCGTCTTCCTTCAGCGATCCGTCCATCATCACCGAAGTGAAGCCGTGCTGGATAGCGGTGACGCAGGTCGCTTCGTTGTTGCCATGGTCGAGATGCATGCAGACCGGGATATCGGGATGGATTTCGACCAGCGCGTCGATCAGCTTGGCCAGCACCACATCGTGGGCGTAGGCTCGCGCGCCGCGGCTCGCCTGCAGGATAACCGGCGATTTGGTCTCCTCGGCTGCCTCCATGATGGCGAGGCCCTGTTCCATATTGTTCATGTTGAAGGCAGGCACGCCATAGCCGTATTCGGCGGCATGATCGAGCAATTGTCTCAGTGTGATGCGAGCCACTCAGTAGTCTCCCGTATCCGGTTTCGAGCCAGTGTTTGCGGGCTGTTCGGTTGTCGTCGAGCCCCTGATGCTTCTGGCCGGATTTCCGCGGCACCGCAACCGCTGGGCGCTCGGCCGGCAGCAATTCTTGTTACAGCACGCGACCAGAAGCGTCATGATATCCCATAGAGATATAACATTATCACAAAAAATTTGATGGCTTGTGCGACGTTTGCTGTTATGTCTCGGAACCGGGGTGCACGAGGAAGCCGCGGAAATGAAGAGCGACGGCCGTCGGCAAGGCATCATGGATTTTCTGATGGACACCGGTACGGCCAGTGTCGACGATCTTGCCTCACGCTTCGGCGTGTCGAAGATGACCGTCCACCGCGACCTCGACGAGCTCGAGGAAAGGGGCTTTCTGCGCAAGGTGCGCGGCGGCGCCTCGATCCAGCCGAGCAGCCTTTTCGAGAGCGATTTCCGTTACCGCCAGAGATTGGCTGGCGACGAGAAAAAGCGCATCGCCGTCGCCGCCGTGAGGATGATCGAACCGGGCCAGACGGTGATTATCGACGACGGCTCGACCGCGGGCGGCGTTGCTCGGCACCTTGCCGATCTGCGTCCGCTGACGGTGATCTCGAACAACCTGGCTGTCATCCAGGATTTGGCGGGCGTTGCCGGCATCAACCTGATTGCGCTTGGCGGCCAATACAGCAAGAAGTTCCACGGCTTCTTCGGCCTGCTCGCCGAAGACACGCTGAAATCTTTGCGCGCAGATGTCGCCTTCCTGTCTTCATCGGCCATCCATGGTGCCTCAGCCTTTCACCAAGATCAGGAAGTGGTCCAGACCAAACGGCTGATGATGGCTGCAGCAGCGCGCAAATATCTGCTGGCCGATCACGGCAAGTTTGGCCGCACCGCCTTGCACTTCCTGACCGATCTCAAGGCCTTCGACATGGTCTTCACCGGCCGCGAGCCGCAGCCGCAGATGCGCGCCGCGCTGGATGGCGCTGGCGTTTCGCTGACCGTGATCGCAGACTAGGAGGGCGCGTATGGTTTATTGGGTCGGCACCAGCTGGAAAATGAACAAGACGCTCGCCGAGGCGATGGCTTTCGCCGAGGCGCTGGCGGAGTTCGTCCCCGGTTTCGACGAGCGCATTCAGCCTTTCGTCATCCCGCCATTCACGGCGGTCCGCGAGGTCAAGAAAGCGCTGTCGCCGACGCGCATCAAGGTTGGCGCGCAGAACATGCATTGGGCCGACGCCGGTGCCTGGACCGGCGAGATCTCGCCGGTAATGCTGAAAGACTGCGAACTTGATATGGTAGAGTTGGGCCACAGCGAACGGCGCGAGCATTTCGGCGAGACCGACAAGGCTGTCGGGCTGAAGACTGCAGCGGCGGTGAAGCACGGTCTCGTGCCACTCATCTGCGTCGGCGAGACCTTGGCTCAACGCAACAGCGGGCAGGCTGCTGCGGTACTGGCCCTGCAGGTGCACGGCGCACTGCAGTTTCTCGAAGGGGCGGCGAAGGCGGCGACGATCCTGTTTGCCTATGAGCCGGTCTGGGCGATCGGCGACAAGGGCGTGCCGGCCAGTTCTGATTATGCCGACAGGCAGCAGGCGCTGATCAAGAAAATCGCCCGCGACCTGCTGCCGGTGGTGCCGCCGGTGCTTTATGGCGGCAGCGTCAATCCGCAAAATGCCGCCGAACTGGTCGGCCAGCCCAATATAGACGGCTTGTTCATCGGCCGTTCCGCCTGGCAGGCGGAAGGCTATATCGACATCCTCAAACGCGCCTCGGCGGCGATCTGAAGCATCGAACAGGAAGGAAACCGAACATGAAAATAGCCATTGGAGCCGACAGCGCCGGCAAGCCGCTGCTCGACGTCATTGCCGCTCACCTCGCCACCAAGCCCGGCCTCACGGTTAGCGACCTCAGCCAGGCGGGCTACTATGCCGACCTGTCGCAGAAGCTCGCCCAGACCATCCTGGACGGCGAGAACGATCGCGGCATCCTGTTTTGCGGCACCGGCATCGGCGTATCCATTTCCGCCAACAAGGTCCCCGGCATTCGCGCCGCACTCACCCACGACACCTATTCGGCAGAGCGCGCGGCGAAATCCAACAACGCCCAGATCATCACCATGGGCGCGCGCGTCATCGGCCCGGAACTGGCCAAGTCGATCGTCGACGCCTGGCTCGCATCGGAATTCGATGAGAGGGGACCATCGGCCGGCAATGTCCAGGCCATCGACAGGCTCGACGCAGCGAAGCGGGGCTAAGCCAGACTGTTCCGCATCGCCCTGACGATCGTCACGGCCGACGCGGCGCCAGGATCGACGTGGCCGAGCGAGCGCTCGCCGAGACGCGAAGAGCGGCCCTTGGTGGCGATCATGTCCTTGGTCGCCTCGGCGCCGCTTTCGGCCGCGGCAAGTGCCGCATCCAGGCTCTCGGACAGGTTCTTGCCGGCTTGCTGCGCGGCACCCGCTGCTTGCGCCGCCGGCAGCCAGGCGTCGACCATGGTTTTTTCGCCGAGCTCAGCCTTGCCGCGATCCTGGATGCCTTGCGCCATCGCCCGGAACATGGCGATGACGTCAGCGTCCTCCAGAATTGCCTTGCCTTTCACGGCGGCGGCACCGCGCATGAAGGCGGTCGCATAGAGCGGGCCCGACGAGGCGCCGACTGCGTTGAGAAACGACTTTGCCGCGGTGTTGAGCAATGCCGTCGGCTCGGTCGACGCATCGATCTGGTCCAGCGCGTCGCGCACAGCGCCGAAGCCTAGTGCCATGGCGATGCCATGGTCGGCGTCGCCGATGACGCCGTCGAGCCGGCAGAGCCTGTCCTTGTCGGCGTCGATCGCCGCGGCGATCGCATCGAACATTCTTTTCAATTTGGCCGTATCGGTGGACGTCATGATGCTCTCTCAGCCGGCGCGGAACATGGCGCAGTCGCAGGGATGGTCGAGCATCTCCTGCAATTCGCCGTCGAGATGCATCAGCGTCACCGAGGCGCCGGCCATTTCGAGCGAAGTGCAATAATTGCCGACCCAGGTCGCGTGGACGGAAACGCCGATGTCGTCGAGCCTCTGCTTGAGGCGTCGGTTCATGATGTAAAGCTCCATCAACGGCGTTGAGCCGAGCGAATTGACGAGCACGGCGACCTTGTCGCCGCGCGCCGGCGCCATCTCGTCGAGCACCTTGTCCAGCATTTCGTCGGTGATCTCGTCGGCGGTTTTCAACTTTCCACGCGCGGTGCCGGGCTCGCCGTGGATGCCCATGCCGATCTCCATCTCGTCCGGGCCGATCTCGAAATTGGGCCGGCGGGTCTGCGGCAGCGAGCAGGGCGACAGCGCCACGCCCATGGTGAAGGTGTGATCGTTGGCCTTCCTGGCGATACGCTCGCATTCATCGAATGACAGCATCTGGTCGCATGCGGCACCGGCGGCCTTGAAAATGAAGAAATTGCCGGCGACGCCGCGCCGCTTCTGCCTCTGGTCGCGTGGCGCCGAGGCGACGTCGTCGGTGGTCAGCACGGTGCGCACTTCGATGTCGTCCATCGCCGCCATCTCTGCGGCCATGTCGAAGTTCATCACGTCGCCGGCATAGTTGCCGTACATGAACAGCACGCCGGCGCCGCCGCTGGCCGCCTTGGCGCATTCGAGGATCGGGTCCGGCGGCGGCGAGGCGAAGACATTGCCGATTGCGGCGGCGTCGGCCAGCCCCTTGCCGACGAAGCCGAGGAAGGTCGGCTCGTGGCCCGAGCCACCGCCGATGACGAGGCCGACCTTGTCGGGGCGTGGGCCGTCGCGGGCGATGATGGAGCGCGGACTTCCCTCCGCACTTTTGAGATGGCGCGGATGCGCAGCCAGGATGCCCTCCAGCATCTCGTCGACGGAGCGGTTACCGTCATTGATGATCTTCTTGGTCTGCACCGGCATCCTCCCTGGTTTTCGTGAGATACTACAGCGCCTTACCGGGATTTCCACCCGCGACGGAGATTTCATGCCGCGATGCGTTCGCGTGCCGCCAGCAGTTGCACGCAGGCACTGGCCGCCTCTTTGCCCTTGACCTTGAAATGCTCGAAGAAGAAGCGGTGATGGTCCGCGCTGTCATGGTAGTTGTGCGGCGTCAGCACCGCCGAAAGCACGGGCACGCCAGTCGACAATTGCACGTTCATCATGCCGTCGATGACAGCGCCCGCCACGAATTCATGGCGGTAGATGCCACCATTGACGACAAACGCCGCGCCGAGGATCGCGGCATAGCGACCGGTCTGGGCCAAGGTCTTTGCATGCAGGGGAATCTCATAGGCACCCGGCACGTCGAAGACATCGACGGCAAAGCGTTTCTCCCCGAGAACCGCCAGTTCCGCCTCGAACGCTTCGACGCATTGGTCGACGATGTCGGCGTGCCAGCGCGCCCGAATGACGGCAACGCGGATCGTTTCATAGTTTTTCCGGGAATGCTGATTCATGGGTCCATCCTTCCGTTTCGAACCAGAATCAGGACGCACGATACGGAATCCGAACCGCGAAAGCGGACCGTCTTCCATTCGTTCTCTTCCATCCGGACTTTGACCGTCGGCTCCGGAATCACACCGGATCTGCTGACCCTTCCGATCATCTGGAAGGCGCTCGCGGGCTTGGGCCGAAACCCTTCACCGCCGGTGGGGACTTTCACCCCGCCCTGAGAACATTGACGGCGTTTGTATGGAAGGGCTGGATGACGCTGTCAACCACCGGCGTCGCGGTCACCCTTGAGGGCGAGGAGGCGCTGACAACTTGCAGCGTCAAATGGCGATCACAGGCAAGGCAGGCAGCACCTTGTCCAAGGTGATGGGAAATTCACGCACTCGCACGCCGGTCGCGTTGTAAATGGCGTTGGCGACAGCTGCCCCGGCACCGCACACGCCGAGCTCGCCGAGACCCTTTGCGCCAAGCGGGTTGGCCTTGTCGTCATCTTCCTCGAGGAAGGCGACCTCCATATCGGGGACATCGCCATTGACCGGCACATGATACTCGGCAAGATCGTGATTGACGAAGTGGCCGTAGCGCGGATCGAGCACCGTCTGCTCCATCAGCGCTGCACCGATCCCCCAGGTCATGCCGCCGATGATTTGCGAGCGCGCGGTCTTGGCGTTGAGGATACGGCCCGCGCCGATCACAGTCAGCATCCGGCGCATGCGGATTTCACCGGTATCGCAATCGACAGCGACCTCTGCGAAATGCGCGCCATAGGAATGCTGCGAATAGGTCTTGTATGACTGGGTAGTGGCGCCCGCGGCCACGGAGCCTTCGGCTTCGAGCCCGTCGGGAGAGATCCCTCGGATAAGATCGGCCAGGCTCGCCGATCGCTGGCCGACCCTGACCTCGCCGTCGGCAAAGCTTGCCTCGGTGGCGTTCGCGCCGCGCAACGGCGAGGCTTCGTTCGACTGCGCCGCCCCCAGGATGCGTTCCTTCAGAGCGTTGCAGGCGTCGTGCAGCGCCGAACCCGCGCTTGCTGCGCCCCAGGACCCGCCGGAGCCGGCGGTACGCGGGAAGCGGCTGTCGCCAAGCTCCACTTTGATGGACGAGATCGGCAGGCCGAGGCTCTCCGCCACGATCTGGGTCAGGATCGTATAGGTGCCGGTCCCAATATCGGTCATGTCGAGCCGCGCCGTCACCCGACCGTCCCGGTCGATCGCAACCCGCGCCGTCGCCGCGCCGATGTAGTTCGGACGGATCGCCGCCGCCATGCCGTAGCCGATGAGCTTGCGGCCCTCTCGGGTGCGGCCAGGTGTCGGGTTTCTCCGCTCCCAACCGAAACGGCGGGCGCCTTCCTCCATGCAGGCGACGAGATTGCGGGTGGAGAACGGCACGCCGCGCTCGGGATCCTGTGCCGGCTCGTTTCGGACCCTGAGTTCGATCGGATCCAGGCCGACCCGCTCGGCGAGTTCATCCATTGCACATTCGAAGGCCAGCATGCCGGGCGCTTCGCCGGGCGAGCGCATCCATTCGCCGCGGTTGATGTCCAGCGGAACCAGGCGATGGCGGGTGAGACGGTTCGGCGCCGCATAGAGCGAGCGCGCAAAAACTGCCGTTTGTTCGCAGTACTCCTCGAAGCTGGACGTTGCGGACCAGACATCGTGCGCGATCCCGGTGAGCCGCCCGTCGGTGCCCGCGCCGAGACGCACCTGTTGGATCATCTCTGCACGATGACCGGCATTGGCGAACATCTGTTGTCGCGTCAGCGCGATTTTCACGGGGCGCCGCAGGACCTGCGCTGCAAGCGCGGCCAGGATCGTATCGGCATGGACAATCAGCTTGGACCCGAAGCCTCCGCCGATGAAGGGGCTCACGATGCGCACTCGCTCGGGCGGGATGCGAAGCGTGCCGGCGACCCCGGCCCGGAAGTTCGCGAGGGTCTGCGCCGATGTACGGATCGTCAGCTCGTTGCCTGACCAGGCAGCAAGCGTCGCATGAGGCTCCATCGGATTGTGATGTTCGAAAGGCGTCCGGTACGTGGCATCGATCTTGACCGGAGCCACAGCAAAGGTGCTCTCGAAGTCGCCGATCACGCTGTCGGTCTCGAAGCCGGCATTTGTCCGCTTTGGTGCATAGGCGTCGGCCTTATGGCCCGGTAGATCGTAGACGCCCGGCTCCTCGTCGTAGCGCACCTTGATGAGGCCCGCAGCAGCGCGTGCCGCCTCGAACGTCTCCGCAACGATCAGCGCGACGGGCTCGTCGTAATACCGCACCCGCTCGCTGTTGAGCGCGGGCCGGGCGCGCGTGAAGACCTCCGGCACCGTCGGCGTGACCGTTGGGCCGAAATCCGGCTGGGCCGGCGCATTGCGGTGCGTCATGACGAGCAACACTGCCGGCGCCCGTTCGGCTTCGGTCGTGTCTATCTCGGCGATGCGGCCCTTGGCGACGGAGGCGCCGAGAATGTAGCCAAAGGCTGTACCATCCAGCTCATTCTCGTAAGCGTATGTGGCGCCGCCCGTCACTTTGAGCGGACCGTCGATGCGGTCGATCGGCCGCCCGATGACGCCGGCATCGGGACGAGGTTTCACCCTTGAATGGATGGCGGAGCCGGGCAGTCCGGGTATGGTGTCGTTCATAAGTCACCCAAAGATTTCATTGGGAGTTCAGAAGCATCGAGGCCGCGACGCCGCCTCTTCCTTGCACCTTCATGTTCGTCGCGCGGCGGCCGGAGCTCACGCGGCGATCTCGCCGAAATACTCCCGAAACTCGACCAGCCTCCCTGTCGGGCCGGCCCGCATGAAGATCGCATGCAGGCCAGTGTAGGGCGCGCCACTGATTGTCCCGCTCCCGCGATCGCAGACGATGACCCAGTCGGCGGCGAAGAGCTTGAGATCGACGGTCGATTTCGTGATCCTGTTTCCCTGCGCTTGATGCGCGGCGGTCCAGGCTGCGAGTGCCTGCTTGCCTTCTGGCGGTCCATGTCGGCCTCGTTGCTCGCCGACAGGGAATTGGAAGGTCATCGTCTCATCGCAGGAATCAAGGAATGCCGTCCAGTCGCCAGAGGCCCAGCCGGCAAAGAAGGCGTCAACGGCGGCCTCGAGCACGTGACGAGCTGCCGGGTCGGATGTGGCGCCCCAGGCTGCGGCGGCACAAACAAAAAGGCCGCCACCCGCGGCGGCAACGGCGCGTCGCGTGAGTTTCATATCGATCCCCCGCTCGTCGCCTGCATCTGGGAACCGCTGCTCGGGGTCGTCGTCTCTGTCATCGCACCACCTCATGCACGTTCGACGGCAGCAGCGAGCGTGTGCCGCACCGTCCGTTTCGCCAGCGGGATCTTGAAGTCATTGGCGCCATGCCCGACGGCTCCGGCGAGCGCGGCTTCGGCCGCGTCGGTAAAGGCGCCGTCGAACGCCGCCGCGCCTGCCAGCGCGCGCTCCGCCTCCGTCGCGCGCCAGGGTTTCGCTGCCACGCCGCCCATGGCGATCCGAGCGCTTCGGATACGGTCGCCGCTTTTCTCGACGATTGCTGCCACCGACACCAGCGCGAAGGCGTAGGAAGCACGGTCGCGCACCTTGCGGTAAAGCTGCCGGCCGGGTGGTGGCGGCGGCAGGGTAACCGCAACGACCATTTCGCCGTGGCCGAGCACGGTCTCCACATGGGGCGTCGCCTCGGGCAATCGATGGAAATCGCCGATCGTGATCGTGCGGGTCTCACCGCCGGGCGAGACGGTCTCGATCCAGGCGTCGAGCCCGGACATGGCGACCGCCATGTCAGAAGGATGTACCGCGATGCAGGCTTCGCTCGCGCCGAGTACGGCGTGCATGCGGTTGAAGCCCTGAAGCGCCGCGCAGCCCGAACCCGGCTGGCGCTTGTTGCAGGGCATGTTGCGGTCATAGAAGTAGGGGCAGCGCGTACGCTGCAGGAGATTGCCGCTGGTCGAGGCCTTGTTGCGTATCTGTCCAGACGCTCCGGCCAGCAGCGCTTGCGTGAGCATCGGGTAGCGCGACCTTACCCGTGGGTCGGCGGCGAGATCGCTATTGCGGACCTGGGCGCCGACCCGAAGCCCGCCTTCCGCCGTCTCCTCGATCCGATCAAGAGGCAGCCGGCTGATGTCGACGAGATGCGCTGGGCGCTCGATCTCGAGCTTCATCAGGTCGAGCAGGTTGGTGCCGCCGCTGATGAACTTGGCGTCCGGCCGGGCCGCAACCGCGGCGGCCGCCTGCTCGGCACTCGTCGCACGTTCATAAGTGAAGGACTGCATTGCTCATGCCTCCTCTGCCGCGTCGCGGATTGCAGCGACAATGTTCGGATAGGCGGCGCAACGGCAGATGTTGCCGCTCATCCGCTCGCGGATCTCGACATCGGTGAGACCGACGGAAGCCGCTGCCACGTCAGCGCTCGCATGGCTTGGCCAGCCGGCCCGCGCCTCGCCCAGCATACCAACCGCCGAGCAGATCTGGCCTGGCGTACAGTAGCCGCACTGGAAACCGTCGCGGGCGATGAAGGCAGCCTGGACCGGATGCAGCCGGTCACCCTCGGCAAGGCCCTCGATCGTGGTGATCTCGTCGCCTTCATGCATTGCGGCAAGCGTCAGGCAGGAATTGATCCGGCGCCCATCGACGAGCACCGTGCATGCGCCGCACTGGCCGTGGTCGCAGCCCTTCTTCGAGCCGGTGAGGCCGAGATGGTTGCGCAGGGCGTCGAGCAGCGTCGTCCGCGGGTCGAGCGCGATGGCAAGATCCTTCGCGTTGATCCGCAACGATATCGTCATCGTCGGTACCGGCGTGGCCGATGCCGCCGCCGTGACGGTCTCGGCCGGCTCGGCGTCAACCGGTATTCCGGTAGCCAGGAGCACCCCGGTCGCAACACCGCCTTCCAACACCATCCGACGCGTCGGCCCGCTCCTGTTGTCCGTTTTGGCCATGCATGATCTCCCAGTCGCAATGAAGCGCAGACGGCAACTTGACCCGAGCAACCCTCGGGTTCTGTCACCCAACGACACTGGAGGTGGGAGTGCGCGCGGCGCCTTTCTTTCAAGAAACCGGCGGCACTATCAGGATTCTGGAGAAGAATTCATCCGATAGGCACGAGGCGTCGTGCCCCTTAGACGTCGGAAGGTCGTGGTGAAGTGGCTCTGGCTTGAAAAGCCGAGCCGAAAGGCAATGATACCGATCGACAAACCCGTTTCGCGCAGCAACACCTCCGCTCGCCGCACCCGTTCCTCGATCACATAGGCATAGGGTGCAAGGCCGGTCGTCGCCTTGAAGCGACGCGCAAAGCTGTCGACGGCCATGCCCGCGACGGCTGCCAGCTCGCTTAGCGAAATGTCGGAATTCATATGCGCATCGATGTAATCCCGAACGCGACCAAGTGCTCGGCGGCTGAGACAGCCGTGACGTACAAACCGCTGTTGCTCCCGGCTCAGGTTGGCCACGCGGAGGCTGACCAGGGCGACCAGATGCTCGACATAGGCAGTGTCTGGCTTGTGGCCGAGTGCCATCTCGTCGCGAAGCGAACTCAGGAGCGTGGCGACGACCGCGTCTTTCTTGTTTACCAGTATAGGCAGGTTCCTCAGGCGTTCGCATCCGGGAAGCCTGATATCGGGATCGATCCACAGGGCTGAATAGGAGAGGTTTACATCGCGATAGAAGCCCTGTCGCTCCGCGCCTGCCGGGACGAAGGTGAGGGCTCCGGGACGGTCCATTCCATCGTAAAGGGATCGTGCCTCGTGCCGGATGGATGTATGGGACGTGCCGCCTTCTTCGGTCAGCACGATCAGATGATGAGGGGCTGTCCAGCGGAGCTCCGCCTCCCGGCACGCCCACCGCCGGTTGTCGAACACGATCGAGGAGCTGACCCATGACGCGGTTTGCAGGGGCTCCGACTTCTCGTCCTGGCTCCGAACCCGTCCGTCACCAAGCAATGGTCTGAATGACATCGCGGTACCCCGCTTGTTCACTCGCCGGGCCGTGGTCAACCCCGGCTTCGAGCGTTGGGCGCCGCCCCGCCGCTACGCATACGGCCGTCCATGTGGGACAGGCAACGGGCGTTTTTAACCGTGCCGTGGTCAAGAAATCGTGAGATGAGGCAATCCAGAGCGCCCTCCCGGAAAAGCCGATCATCCGCGCTCGGGAAACATCGTCTTCAGGCCTTCGCGCGAGGCCGTAGCGACACCGCGTTCGGTGATCAAACCGGTGACCAGCCGCGCCGGCGTCACGTCGAAGGCCGGATTGGCCGCCGGCGTGGCTTCCGGCGACACGCGGACCTGGGCGATCTCGCCGGACGCGGTCTTGCCCCAGACCAGCGAGACCTCGTCGGGCGAGCGCTGTTCGATCGGGATTTCGGCCAGCCCGTCGCCCACGGTCCAGTCGATCGTCGGCGACGGCAGCGCGACATAGAACGGCACGTCGTTGTCGGCGGCGGCCAGTGCCTTGAGATAGGTACCGATCTTGTTGCACACATCGCCGTCGGCGGTGGTCCTGTCGGTGCCGACGACGACCATGTCGATCTGGCCACGCTGCATCAGATGGCCGCCGGCGTTGTCGACAATGAGCGTATGCGGCACGCCGTGGCCGGCCATCTCCCAGGCGGTCAATTGGGCACCCTGGTTGCGGGGTCGCGTTTCATCGACATAGACATGGACTGGAATGCCGGCTTCCGTCGCCAGATAGATCGGCGCGGTGGCGGTGCCGTAGTCGACGGTGGCCAGCCAGCCGGCATTGCAGTGGGTCAGGATGTTGACTGGTTCGCCCGGCTGCTTGCGCGCCGCGATCGCCTTGATGATTTCGAGCCCATGGGCGCCGATGGCGCGGTTGAGGCCGACATCCTCGTCGGCGATCTCGCCGGCACGCCGATACGCAGCCGCGGCACGTTCTGCCAGGGGAAGCGTCAGCAGGAAGCGCTGCATTTCGTTCAGCGCCCAGCGCAAATTGATCGCCGTCGGGCGCGTTTCGTGCAAGGTTGCCCAGACGGCGTCGAGTGCTGCATCCGACGGGTCGTCGGCCATCTGCATGGCGACGCCATAGGCCGCGGTGACGCCGATCAGCGGCGCCCCGCGCACCCACATGTCGCGGATTGCCGTGGCGATGCCGGCGACGGTATCGATCTTTTCGATGCGGAACTCATGCGGCAGCCAGCGCTGGTCGATGATCTCCACCGAACGCCCGTCGTCACTCGGCCAGATGGTGCGGTAGTGGCGGTCGCCGACGTTCAAATCCTGCTCTCCCGTTCGATCAGCGCGGCCAACCGGTTGACCTCGTCGATGCTGTGGATCTGGCGCCGGTTGACGGCGAGGTGACGGCCGAATTTCAGCGCCTTTGCCTCACATCTGGCGCGCAGATCAGGATCGGCAATGGTCTCGAAATCGGCATTATGGGCAAGGCCGAGAATGCGCCGGTGAACCTCGACGCCGGCAAAGCCGAGCAGATCGGTCCAGATCGACTGCAGCACGTGGTCGAGCGCCTGCTCGGCGCCAAGCCTGTCGCCTTGATCTTCGAACAGGCTCTTCTGGTAGAGCATGCCGGTACGCTCCGTCCGCCACAGATGCGAGAACTCGACGCGGAACACCGACCATGTCTCGACCGTAACGCCGAGCAGATAGTCCCGCATGGCATCGCGGCTTCCGTCCTGTTCATGGCCGCGCTGCGAGAAGAACGCCATCCAGAAATTGGCGAGCAGCATGCCGACGTCGAAGGCGATCGGGCCGTAGAAGGCGAATTCGGGATCGATCATCCGCGTTTCGGTGTCGGTGACCATGATCGAGCCGGAATGCAGGTCGCCATGCAGCAGCGTCTCGGCATTGGCAGCGAAGATGTGCTTCATGCGCTGCGCCTCGACCTTGAGGTCGCGGTCGGCGCGCAGCTCGGCGACAATGCCGTCGAGCTGCGGGCTGGTGTGCCGGTTCATCTTGGCATCGAAATACGGATCCGAGAAAACCAGGTTCTCGGTGATGTCGCAGAGTTCGACATTGTCGGCGAACAGCGCCAGATCGGCCTTGCGATCCTTGGTCGCCATATGCAGGTCGGAGCCGCGAAACAACGTGCGGGCCATGAACAAGCCGATGTCTTTCGCGATGTTCGGCAATTGCCGGCCTTCGATCAGTGCCCGCCGCAGGATGATGTGCGGCGACAGGTACTCCATGATGATCAGCGCCTGGCCTTCATCGAAGTGGTAGATCTCAGGCACCGAACCCGGCGCCCGTGCCTGTTGCCGCGTCAGCGCATGGTATTCGAAGAAGGAGCGTCTTAACGGCAGCGGCCAGCTGTCGCCGACCAGCCGGACGTAGGGCAGGGCCTGCTTGACGACGGCCGCACCCTGAGCACCCTCGACGATGAACACAAGGTTCAGATTGCCGTCGCCGACTTCACGAACTTTCCACTGGCTCGTATCCTTGCCGATCTGCGAACACAGGGCCTCGTTGGCACCGAGACGGCCCGCCAGTGTCTCGACCGACAGTGCTTCGAACGGCGATTTCCCAGTCATCCTCACCTCCCGCTTATGAGCTCCGATGATAGCGGAGCCATGGCGGCCGGGCCAAGCTAGGAAGCCTTCTGGCAATTGTCAATCGTGTTGACAATTGCCGATATAGCCCATAGCGTCACGGTCAGGGAGGAACGAATGGGCAATGATGCCGTGTTCCGCGTCGACGGCCTGAGGAAATCCTTTGGCCATATCGAGGTGCTTGGCGGCGTCTCGCTCGAATTGCATGCCGGCGAGATGACCGTGCTGATGGGCGCCAACGGCGCCGGCAAATCCACCCTCGTCAAGATCATCAGCGGCGTTTACGACCATGGCGGCGGCTCGATGTCGCTTGCCGGTCAGGACTTCGACCCGAAAACGCCGGCGGAGGCGATCCGCGCCGGCGTCGTTACCGTCCACCAGAACATCAATGACGGTGTCGTCGCCGACCTCGACGTCGCCACCAATCTTACCCTCGACAGGTTGAGCGGCAGCGGCGTGCCGACGCTGTTCAATCCGGGCCGAGTGCGTCGCGAGGCAAAGGCGGTGGCCGACCGTATGGGACTGGCCATCGACCTCAAGGCCCGGATCAGCGATCTCTCTCTGGCCGACCGCCAGATGGTGGCGATCGCCCGCGCCATGGCGCACCGGCCGAAAGTGCTGATCCTCGACGAGCCGACCTCCTCGCTGTCCAGCGCCGAAGCCGACCGGCTGTTCGCATTGCTCGACCGGCTCCGCCGACAAGGCGTGGCGATCCTCTACATCTCGCACCGTATGTCGGACATCAGGCGACTTGCCGATCGCATCATTTCGATGCGCGATGGGGTCATCTCAGGCATCTTCGACAGGAAGCCGCTGGATTACGAAGGTGCGGTCAACGCCATGCTCGGCCGCAAGATCCAGCTTGAGCGGATCGTCGCCAGGAATTCGGCCAAGGCAATTTTTGCCACTGACGGGTTGCGGATTGCAGAAGGCGCCAGGCCGATTTCGCTGACCCTCGGCGACGGCGAGGTCGTCGCCATCACCGGCCTCGTCGGTGTCGGCAAGACCGCACTCGCCGAGACGCTGTTCGGTTTGCGCAAGCCGCTGTCCGGGACCATGGTGCTGAACGGGAAACCCTATGCGCCGGCGTCGACCGGCGAAGCGATTGCCGCCGGCGTGTTTCTCGTCGCCAAGGACCGGGGCGAAAACGGCATCGTCGGCGACTTCAACATCCAGGAAAACATCAGCCTGCCGTTCCACAGTCGCATGTCGCGTCTCGGTGTTCTCAAACGCCGTATCGAACGCGCTGTTGCCCGCCAGCAGATCCAGGAGTTGGGCATCGTCTGCCGCTCCGAGAGGGACGAGATGGCGTCGCTTTCCGGTGGCAATCAGCAGAAGGTGATGGTCGCCCGCTGGATGTCGCAAGCGGCAAGGCTTTTCATCCTCGACGAGCCGTTTCAAGGTGTGGACATCTCGGCCAGACGCGATATCGCCGCAAAGCTGCGGGCGAGCGCCCACGGCCGCGCGACGCTGCTGTTCGTCACCGAACTCGATGAAGCCCTGGAGACAGCCGATCGCATCCTGGTGATGTCGGAGCAGACGATCGTCGGCGAGCACCGCAATACCGATGTCGATCTCGAGCGGCTATTGGCCGAAGTGGCGGGCGGGGCGGTTGCACAGCGCAGCCTGACAGCGGGAAGACGATGAGAATTGGAATGGAGAGGGTATGAATTCGGGTCGGATAAAGACGGTGCCAGCGTGCGGGAGCGCTGAATGATCCTGCGCGACCATGCTATTCGCTACGGCTTCATCGTTCTGTTGTTCGGGCTGATCGCCTATTTCGCCGTCGCCGCCGATGGTTTCGTCTCGCCGCAAAGTGCTGTCTTCATATTCCAGTCGGTCGCCATCACCGGCGTTCTGGCGCTCGGCGTCACCGCCACGCTGGTCGTCGGCGGCTTCGATCTGTCGATCGGCTCGGTCGCCACCAGCGCCATGATGGCGGCTGCCTACGTCATGGTGGTGCTGGAACAGAACGCCGTCGTGGCGGTCGTCGTCTGCCTTGTGATCGGCGCCGTCGTCGGCCTCATCAATGGCTGGCTGATCGTCTATATGCGGGTGCCGGACCTTTTGGCGACGCTCGGCATGATGTTCCTGCTTGTCGGCCTGCAGCGCATACCTACCGAGGGCCGTTCGATCGCCACCGGCATGACCATGCCCGACGGCTCGGTCGCCAACGGCAGCTTCGGCGCCGCGTTCCTGGCGCTTGGCCGCCATCGCTTCGACTTCTTCATCCCGAACCTCATCCCGGTGTCGGTCGTCGTCCTGCTCGTGCTGGCCGTACTGATCTGGTTCTTTCTAGAATACACGCGTTTCGGGCGCATGATGTATGCGGTCGGCAGCAACGAACGCGCTGCCGAACTCGCCGGCGCGCCTGTCAAGGCATACAAAATCTGGGCCTACGTTATTTCTGGGGTTTTTGCCTCGATCGGCGGCATTTTGCTCGCCGCCCGGCTTGGACGTGGCGACATCGCCTCGGGTAATAATCTGTTGCTCGACGCGGTGGCTGCGGCACTCATCGGTTACGCGGTTCTCGGCGCCGCCAAGCCGAACGCCTTCGGCACGGCTGTCGGCGCGGTGTTTGTCGGCGTGCTGCTGCAGGGCCTGACGATGATGAACGCGCCTTACTACACGCAGGATTTCGTCAAGGGCGTGGTTCTCGTGGTCGCCCTTGTCTTCACCTTCGCCCTGTCCGGCAGGGGCAGGAGATAGGTTTCGACCGGTTACATTTTGGGTTCAACAAGTGGAGGAAGCGACGTGAACATCACAAGAAGACTTTTGGGGAAGACAGCGCTCGGGCTTGCCGGCGCAACATTGCTGATGCAGTTGCCAGCGATGGCGCAGGATCGGCCGGCGCCGTTCGACAAGCCGGGCGGCGTCAAGATAGCGCTGGTCCGCTATCTCTCGACCGGCGACTTCTTCCAGGCGTATTTGTCCGGCGTCGAGGCGCAGGCGAAGGCGCTCGGCGTCGACCTGCGCGTGCTCGACAGTCGCCAGGACGCAGCGCTTCAGGCCGACATGGTCGACCAGGCCATCGCGCTCGGCGTCCAGGGCATCATCATCCAGCACGGACTGACGGAATCGATGAAGGACGCCGCCCAGCGCGCGGTCGATGCCGGCATCAAGGTCGTCGCCTTCGACGTCAATGTCGAAAACCCCAAGATCCCGCAGATCGAGCAATCCGACCGCGACCTCGCGCGCCTGGCGCTCGAACAGGCGGTCAAAGACAATGGCGAGAGCTGGAAGGCCGGCTATGTCTATGTCGCCGGCATCGCCCCACTCGACCGCCGCAACGAGACCTGGGTCGAATTCAAGAAGAAATATTCGGGCATCAACGAAGTCGCCATGTTCGGCACGCTCGACAATCCGATCGCCAATTCGGTCGCCAACCAGGCTCGCTCGGTGTTGTCGGCTCATCCCGACATCAAGGTGATGTTCGCGCCCTATGACGAATTCGCCAAGGGCGTCAAGATCGCCGTCGACGAGGCCGGGTTGAACAAGGACATCAAGATCTATTCGGCCGACATCTCTACCTCGGACATCGCCGCAATGCGCGAGCCGGACAGCGCCTGGGCGGCAACCGCCGCCACCAACCCGGCCGTCGTCGGCCAGGTCTCGGTGCGCGCGCTGGCGCAGCTGTTGGCCGGTGAAGATCCCGGCCACAACGTAATCGTGCCGCCGACGCTGATCACTCAGAAGGATCTGATCGACAAGGACATCAAGAACATGGAGGACCTCTCGGCCAAGCTGCCGCAGTTCGCCCATGCCGATGTCGCGATGCCGGCCTGGATGCCGAACCCGAACGCGAAGTAGTCTTCCGCTATCGGCAAAGGAAAAGAGCGGCTCGCGGGCCGCTCTTTTTTGTTGGCCCGGTGTTTAGATCTACCTCAACGCCGCCGCGATGTTGCCGCCGTCCACCGTCGTCACATCGGCGGTTGTCCGCTCGGCCAGCGCTTGATGCAGAAAGGCCTGGGCGACGTCTTCGGCCGTCACTTCCTGTCCGAGCAGGTTGCCGGACATGTACTCCTTTTCAGACACGCCGCGCGCGCCCGAGCGGCTGGCGATCATGGCATCGGTCAACAGCCCCGAACGGATGCGGTCGGCGTTGACGGCATTGGAGCGGATGCCATGCGCGCCGTAGTCGAGCGCATATTGCCTGGACAAAAACAGCGTTGCCGCCTTGGGAATGCCATAGGCGCCGAACTTCGGCCCCGGATTGACCGCCTGCTTGGAGGTGTTGAACAACAGCACGCCGCCGGTGCCCTGTTCGAGCATGATGCGGACGGCATTTTGCGCCGCCGACTGGTGGGCGAAGAAATTGAGTTCGAAACTCTTGCGCAAGGTGGCGTCGTCGAGCTCGCCGATCCGGCCCTCCCAGGCAGCGCCGGCATTGGAGACGAGAATGTCGAGGCCGCCGTAGACGGCGACCGCCTTGTCGAACGCAGCGCGCATCTGCGCCGGATCGGTGATGTCGGCGCCAATGCCGATCGAACCGTTGCCGGCTTTTTTTGCCGCCTCGGCAGCCCTTGACGCATCGAGATCGACGACGACGACATGGGCACCGTTGTCGGCGAACAGCTTTGCCGTGGCGGCACCGATCGCGCCGGCGCCGCCGGTGACCAGCATCACCTGGCCGGTCAGCGGCTTCGGCTTGTTGGAGGCGAGTTTGGCTTGTTCCAGCGACCAGTATTCGAGCGGGAACAGGTCGGCTTTGGAGAGCGGGCGGAAGTCACCGACGGCTTCGGCGCCGCGCACCGCCTCGATCCACATTTCGCCGACGTCGGAGGCGATCTTCGCGTCCTTGAGTGTGCGGCCGTGGCCGAACATGCCGAGGCCGGGCACCAGCGTCAGCCGCGGCATCGGGTCGAGCATGGTGCGCTTCACGTCGTCGAGCGCATCATTGGTTTCGAAATAGGCGCGATAGTCCTTGGCGAATTTCTCGACATGCTGGCGGATGACGGATTTGTAGTCGCCGACCTTGTCAGCGTCGGGCGCTGGTAGTGCCATCGGTCCGGTCTTGATGCGGATCGACAGGTCGGGTGTCGACACGCCGCGCCCGGCATAGTCGGCAATTTTTGCCGAATTGATGAAGTCGACGATCGCATCCGAGGTGCGGAAATCGCTGATCATGCGGTCGAAACGGCCTTCGCCGCGCGCCACCGCCACCGCGCCGCGCAGCATCGGTGCAATCTCCGCAGGCTTCGCCAGCCTGGCCGGCAGTGCCACCTTTTCGGTGCGCGGCTTGCCGTGGCTGGCGATGAAATCCTCGGCGACGTTCACATAATGGATCATCCGGTCATAGGCCTGCCTGGCATCGTCGCCGAAGGTGAAAATCCCATGCTTGTCGAGGATCAGGCCTTCGACCATCGGATCGGCGTCGAAAACATCGGCGGCCGCCTTCGCCAAATCGAAGCCCGGCATGATGTAAGGCACAAAGCCCATCTTTTCGCCGAACACCTTGCGGCTCAGCGCCTCGCTGTCCTCCTGGTCGACGATGGCGAGGATTGCGGTCGAATGCGTGTGGTCGACGAATTTGTGCGGCAGGAAGGCGTGCAGCAGCGTCTCGACGGACGGATTGGGCGAGGACGGATCGATGAGGTTCGCCCGCTGCAGCGCGACCATGTCCTCGTCGGAGAGCTTCTTCAGCGACCGCGCCTTCAACAGCGCGCCGAGCTTGACCGCCGGCAGGCCCTGCGGCTCGATGACGCCCATGTCCCAGCCGCTGCCCTTGACGCAGAGCACGTCCCACTCGTCACCGACAAGATCGGTGGCCTTGGTCTTGCACGAGGTGTTGCCGCCGCCATGCAGGACGAGCCGCGGCTCGCCGCCCAGCAGCCTGGTCGTGTAGACGCGCAACGCCAGGTCGCGGGCCACACCCTTCTTTGCATAGTCGGCGACCAGCTTCTCCGCCTCGCCGTCATTCCACAGGTTCTTCATGTCAGCTTCGTCCGATTTCTCTTTATTGTGAACAGGAATGCCGCGACGCCTTGATGACAACGCACCGGCGGCTGGAATTAACTATCAGGCGACCTTTTCTGCTGCCGCTCCTGCACGGTCGAGCAGCCGTCGCGCCATGCGCGCGCCGACGACGAGATGGGTGCAGAGCCCGCCGGCGATCGCCGCGACGAGCGGTTCGAACTTGCTCTCTTCCTGTACCACCACAAGGCGCTTTTCGATCTGGCGCAGCGATGACAGCTCTGCCGAAATCAGCCGGCGGTTGTAGCTGCAGTCGAGCGCCTGGCCCTGGGCGTCGATGATCTGCCCGGCAATGACGCCGGCTGCACCCGCCTTGTGCAATGTAGCCATTTCGCTTGGCGTCAGCGCGCCGCATTTGACCAGATGGCTGTCGGTATCCACCGAGCCGACCGAGTATAGCGCCAGGTTGCAGTCACCGATGCCCGACAACTGCTCGCGGATCACCGGCTCGGCGCGCAGGCCGCGTGCCAGTTCTTCCGTCGTCAGCACCAGCGGCGCGTAAAAATTCAGTCCCTTGGCGTTGAGCCGGCGGGCGATCTCCATGGTGCATTGGTCCGGCCGGTACGAATAGGGGGCGCCCAGATTGCCGCAGAGCTGCACCACGGTGACGTCCTGCAGATCGGCATAGGACATGATATCGGCGATGGTGTAGATGGTCCGCCCCCAGGCGACGCCGATGCGGTCGCCCTTCCTGACCAGCTCGAGAAAGACGCTTGCCGCAAGTACCGCGATGTCGGTGGACGGGTCGGCGACATAGCCGTTTTCCGGCGCGATCCAGACGGCGTCGAGCTTCAGCGCGTCTTCCAGCTCGCGCGCCAGCACGTCGTCGGTGAAAAGCTGGGTCGAGGTCGAGATGTTGACGATGCCGGTCTCGCGCGCCTTGCGCAGATACATCGCCACCGAGGCACGCGAAATCTTGAGCTGGCTGGCCACCTGGTCCTGGCGCAAGCCGTGTGCGTAGTAAAGCCAGGCGGCCTTGTGGATAAGCTGTTCTGCCGGTCGGATCGCCATGCCATCTCCTCGCTGACATTATTCACGGCTCTCGACAAAAGTCAAACTACGCGCGGGCAGGTAATGCTCTCGCGCCCGTCGAATCTAGATCGTCATTGTGCCAAATGCGGTCTGTCGCGGCATCGTTGGTGGTGACGGGCCGCAAACCTGTAGCTAAAGTTCCGGACGAACATCGGGGAGGACGGGATGGGCAATCCCTACGAACAGGATCTCGACAGGAACCCGGCCAACCATCAGCCGCTGACGCCGCTCACCTATTTCGAGCGGGCGGCAAAAACCTTTCCCGACCAGGTCGCCATCATTCATGGCCGCCGGCGCACGACTTATCGCGATTTCTGGAAACGCTCGCTGAGGCTTGCCTCGGCCCTTTCTAAGCGCGGCATCGGCAAGGGCGACACCGTTACCGTCATGCTGTCCAACACACCGCCGATGCTGGAAGCGCATTTCGGCGTGCCGATGACCAAGGCGGTGCTGCACTCGCTCAACACCCGCCTCGACGCCGCCGTCATTGCCTTCCAGCTCGATCACGCCGAAAGCAAGGTGCTGATCGTCGACCGCGAATTCGCCGGCGTGGTCCGGCAAGCGCTGACGCTGGCCAAGGTCAGGCCGCTGCTGATCGATTACGACGATCCCGACTATGCCGCCGATGCGCCCTATGCCAAGGGGGAGCGGATCGGCACGCTGGACTATGAGGCGTTTGTCGCCGACGGCGACGAGGATTTCGCCTGGTCGATGCCGGACGACGAATGGGATGCCATCTCGCTCAACTACACCTCCGGCACGACAGGCAATCCGAAGGGCGTCGTCTGTCACCATCGCGGCGCGGCACTGATGGCCTATGCCAACACCATCCATGCCGGCATGGGCAAGCACCCGGTCTATCTGTGGACGCTGCCGATGTTCCATTGCAACGGCTGGTGCTTTCCCTGGACGCTTGCCGTGCAGGCTGGCACCCATGTCTGCCTGCGCTGGGTGCGGCCGAAGCCGATCTACGACGCCATCGCCGATCACGGCGTCACCCATCTGTGTGGCGCACCGGTGGTGATGTCGGTGCTGATCAACGCTAGGGACGAGGACAAGCGGCAATTTCCGCAGACCGTCACCTTCAACACCGCCGCGGCGCCGCCGCCTGAGGCGGTGCTGTCGGGCATGGCCGATGCGGGCTTTGTCGTCACCCATCTCTACGGCCTGACCGAAACCTACGGCCCGGCCGTCGTCAACGAATGGCACGGCGAGTGGGACGGGCTGGAGAAGGGGGCGAGGGCGGCGAAGAAGGCCAGGCAGGGTGTGCGCTACGCCGCGCTCGAAGGCCTGACGGTGATGGACCCGCAGACCATGCAAGAAACGCCGGCCGACGGCGAGACGATCGGCGAGGTGATGTTCCGCGGCAATATCGTCATGAAGGGCTATCTCAGGAACCGCAAGGCGAGCGACGAGGCTTTTGCCGGCGGCTGGTTCCATTCGGGCGACCTCGGCGTGATGCATCCGGATGGCTACATCCAGCTCAAGGACCGTTCCAAGGACATCATCATCTCCGGCGGCGAAAACATCTCCTCGATCGAGGTCGAGGAGGCGCTCTACAAGCATCCCGCCGTCGCTTCCTGCGGCGTTGTCGCCCGATCCGACGATAAATGGGGCGAGGTGCCCGTTGCCTATGTCGAGCTGAAGCCGGGCAAGGCGGCGACTGAGGCCGAAATCATCGAGCACTGCCGCGCACTGCTCGCCCGCTTCAAGGTGCCGAAAGCGGTGATCTTCGCCGAGATCCCGAAGACTTCGACGGGCAAGATCCAGAAGTTCCGGCTGCGGGAGATGGCAAAGCAGCCTTAGCGCCTGATCCGAAACGGAACCGATTTCGGAAAGCATCTTTTCAAAAATCCTTCGCACAAAAAAACGCGCGCTGTCGCAGGCGCGCCCGGCGCCAATCCCATGCGCTTCATGGGCCAACTCCGTCCAGAGATGTCACCCTCTGTCGTCAGCGCCCAAAATCGTGCCTTGACAGGTGACGGTTTTCAATTTACGAGTGACGAAATTCTAAATTCGTCAGTCGTAAATTTTGGCCAACGAGATGCTTGAAACCCTAGACGCCACCGCCGATTCCGCCCGCCAGGAAAATGTCACGCGCATCCTGGATTGCGCGGAGCGATTGTTCCGCCACTACGGCTACGGCAAGACCAACGTCGCCGACATAGCGCGCGAACTCGGCATGTCGACCGCCAACATCTATCGCTTCTTCGCCTCCAAGGTGGAAATCCACCAGGCAGTTTGCGGCCGTATGCTCGAGACCTGCTACCGGTTGACCTACGAAGCCTGCCATAGCCCCGGCACCGCCAGCGAAAAGCTCCGCCGCTACGTGCGTACGCACTATCAGTGGACGCTCGAGACCATGATCGACCAGGAGAAGGTGCACGAGATGGTCATCGTCGCCATCGAGCGCGACTGGCACGTCATCGAAAAGCACATCGACAGCATCCATGAACTGGTCGCGGAAGTGATCCGCGAGGGCATCGCTACCGGCGAGTTCGTCGATCAGGATCCGGTGATCGCTTCCCGGTGTTTCGGCGCTGCCATTATCAGCCTCTGTCATCCGCAGATGGTGGCCCAGTGCCTCGCCAAGAAGAACCGGGCAACGCCGGACGAGCTTGCCGAGTTCGCCATCAGAGCCTTGAAGAAATGACCGTTGCCGCCCGTCGGGCGGCGATGCCGAGAATTCATCTCCACAGTTCGGGAGTACGAAAAGTGTCTTTGTCCAAGTCCATCACTTACAGGCGACCGGCCGCCGGCCTGGCACTGATTGTCGTTGCCGCTCTCGGCCTCGCCGGCTGCTCGCAGGAGAAAGCCGAGGTCAAGGAGATCATCCGCCCGGTCAAGGTGGTCGAGATCGCCAAGGCGAGCGATACCCGTCAGCTTTCCTATTCCGGATCGGTGCGCGCCCGCACCGAGATGAATCTCGGTTTTCGCATCAACGGCAAGATCACCGAGCGCCTTGTCGACATCGGTGACCGCGTCAAGCCGGGCGACGTTCTTGCCCGCATCGATCCCACCGACTACGAGCTTTCGGTGAGAAGCGCTCAGGCCAGCCTCGATGCTGCCGACCGTCAGGTCGAGACAGTCGAGCTTACGCGCAAGCGCGCCGAACAGCTCTACGCCAAGAATTTCGCGCCGAAGTCGCAGCTCGAGCAGGCGACGCTCGCCTATAATCAGGCGGTCGCCACGCGAGACTCCGCCCGCTCGCAGCTTGCCCAGGCGCAGAACCAGGTCCGCTATACCGATCTCAAGGCGGACAAGAACGGCATCGTCACCGCCGTTGCCGCCGATGTCGGCCAGGTGGTCGGCTCCGGCACGCCGGTGGTGACCGTTGCCATCGACGGCGAGAAGGAAGTTCTGATCGCTGTTCCGGAAACCGATATCGCCGAATTCAAGCCGGGCAAGACCGTCAAGGCTGGCTTTTGGTCCGACGAGGCGCTGACGCTCGACGGCAAGGTCCGCGAAGTCGCCGGCAGCGCCGATCCGCAGTCGCGCACCTTTGCCGTTCGCGTCAGCCTGCCCAACGATCCTCGCGTGCTGCTAGGCATGACCGCCTCCATCGAAGCCGCGGCGGACAATCGGCAGCAACTGGTGTCGATCCCGCTGGCCGCGTTGGCGCAAAAGGACAGCCAATCGATCGTCTGGACCGTCGACCGCAATGGCGGGACCGTCCATGCTCATCCGGTCAAGGTCGCCGCCTTCACCCCCGACGGCGTCAGCGTCGCCGATGGGCTGAAGCCGGGTGACGTGGTCGTCGCCGCCGGCACGCAGTTCATGACCGAGAATCTGAAAGTCAAGCTGACCGGTGATGCAGCGCAACAGTCGGCGTCTGCCGATGACGCTGCAAGGCGCTTGCGCTGACGGCCAGGCAATTCACGGTTTCCGGGCGGCAGGCGCCCCCGATTTTCGAGATCTCAGGTCGATGTAACCCCCACGTCGATCCTCGCGTCCCACCGCGATGTAGATCTCTCAACTCGGAAAGCCACGCCGCCCGGAAGCCCACATCGGAAGTTCCTTGGGCATGCGAAAGCACGTGCTCTGTTGATCAAATTGAAACGGACTGACGCCGATGACCATCGACACCAATGAAAAGCGGTCTTTCAATCTTTCGCGCTGGGCAATCGGCCATCCGAGCATTGCCCGCTTCCTGTTCGGGCTGATCATCGTCGCCGGTGCGCTCGGCCTGATGCGCATGGGCCAGAAGGAAGACCCCGATTTCACCTTCCGCGTCATGGTCGTCCAGGCGATCTGGCCAGGCTCCTCGATCAAGGAGATGGAGGACCAGGTCGTCAACAAGATCGAGCGCAAGCTGCAGGAAACGCCGCACCTCGATTTTGTCCGCTCCTACACCCGCGCCGGCAGCGCCATCATCACCTTGCAGGTCAAGGGCGACACCAATCCGGCGCAGGTCGCCGATGCTTTCTATCAGGTGCGCAAGAAGGTCGGCGATATCGCCAATGAGCTGCCGCAGGGGCTGCTCGGGCCCTACTTCAATGACGAATTCGGCGATACTTTCATCACCCTGCATTCGATCAGCGGCGACGGCTACAGCTATCCCGAGCTGAAGAAATTCGCCATCCAGGCGCGTGACATGTTGCTGACGACGCCCGGTGTCGAGAAGGCTGTGATCATCGGCGACCAGCCGGAAAAACTCTACATCGACGTTTCGTCCAAGGCGCTTGCCGAACGCGGCCTGACGCTGACCGACCTGCAGAATGCGATCCGAGGCCAGAACAACGTCGACCCGGCAGGTTCGGTCGACACCGGCCAGCGTTCGGTGCGCATTTCGGTCGAGGGCGATGTCACCAGGGCGGCCGACATCCGCGAGCTTCGCCTGCGCGCCGGGAACCAGGTGACGCGCCTTGGCGACATCGCGACCGTGACCTCGGGCCTCGAGGATCCGTACCAGCGCAAATATCGTTTCAACGGTCACGACAGCGTCCAGCTCGGCGTCGTCATGGCCAAGGGCTTCAACGTCACCGACGTCGGCAAGGACGTCGAAGCGACCTACAAGCGCTTCGAAGAGGCGCTGCCCTATGGCGTTTCGGTCGATCAGATTTCCGACCAGCCGCATGTCGTGAAGGAGGCGGTGAGCGAGTTCATGGAAGCGCTCGGCGAAGCGCTGCTGATCGTGCTATTCGTATCGTTCCTGTCGATAGGCTGGCGCTCGGGCCTGGTGATCGCAATTGTCATTCCGCTGGTCCTGGCGGCCACCTTCGCGATCATGTACGAGCTCGGCATCGACCTGCAGCGCATTTCGCTCGGCGCGCTGATCATCGCCCTTGGCCTCTTGGTCGACGACGCGATGATCGTCGTCGAAATGATGGAGCGAAAGCTCGAGGAAGGCCTGGTCAAGGTCGAGGCGGCAAGCTTCGCCTACTCCTCGACCGCCTTCCCGATGCTGACCGGCACGCTGATCACCACAGCTGGCTTCATCCCCGTCGGGTTCGCTGCCTCGACGGCCGGCGAATATGTGCGCACCCTGTTTTACGTCGTCGGCATCGCGCTGGTCGTGTCCTGGTTTGCGGCAGTCTATTTCACGCCGTGGCTCGGCCACATGATCCTGAAGCAGCGCAAGCACGCCGGCAACCATCACGATGTCTTCGACACGCGCTTCTACCGCCGTCTTCGCTCGACCGTGGGATGGGCGGTGCGCCATCGCATCATCGTCCTGGTGATGACGCTGATGACGTTTGCCACCAGCCTGTGGGCGTTCCAGTTCATTCCGCAGAATTTCTTCCCGCAATCGTCGCGTCCGGAAATCCTCGTCGATCTCTGGCTGCCGGAAGGCACCAGCATCAAGGAAGTCGAGACCCAGGCCAAGGCGCTCGAAGCCAGGATGATGGACGACAAGGACAAGCGCTTCATAGCCACCTATATCGGCGAAGGCGCGCCGCGCTTCTTCCTGCCGCTCGACCAGCAGCTTCGCAACCCGAACTTCGCCCAGCTTCTGGTGATGGCCAATGACGAACCGGCCCGCGAGCGGCTGATCGTCAAGCTGCGCACCATCCTGGCCGAAGATTTCCCATCGATCCGCGCCAAGGTTGATCGCCTGTTCCTCGGTCCGCCGACCGGCTGGCCGGTGCAGATGCGCGTCATGGGTCCCGATCGCCAGGAGGTGCGACGCATTGCCGACGAGGTAAAGGCGAAGTTCCAGGCAAATCCGCTGCTCGGCGCCATCCACGACGACTGGCTGGAGCCGGTGCCGGCGATGAAGCTGGTGATCGACCAGGATCGTGCCCGTGCGCTCGGCGTCACCTCGCAGCGCATCCGCCAGATGCTGCAGGCGACCATGTCGGGAGCGCCGCTCGATGACTTCCGCGACGGCGAGGAGACGGTTTCGATCGTCGCCCGTGAGCCGGAGGCAAGCCGTCACCTGCTGTCGGCGGTCGACTCCGTCTATATACCGACCGATTTCGGTGGCTCCGTGCCGCTGTCGCAGGTCGCCAAGATCGTCCCGGTGCTGGAGCAAGGCGTCGAATGGCGGCGCGACCGCTTGCCGACCATCAGTGTACGCGCCACGCTTCCGGATGGCGTGCAGCCGAACGATGTCGCCATGAAAATGTACAGCGAGATGCAGGGCCTGCGCGCCAGCCTCGCCCCCGGCTACAAGATCGAGATCCAGGGCGGCGCCGAGGATGCGGCCGAAAGCCAGGCCTCGATTGCGGCGAAAGCGCCGATCATGCTGGCCGTCATCGTCGTGCTGCTGATGATCCAGCTGCAGCATTTCGGCAAGGCGATGCTGGTGCTGGCGACCGGTCCGCTCGGCATTATCGGCGCGGCCGCGGCACTTTTGATCAGCGGCGCGCCGTTCGGCTTCGTCGCCATCCTCGGTGTCATCGCCCTGCTCGGCATCATCATGCGCAACTCGATCATCCTGGTCGATCAGATCGACCAGGACATTGCCGCCGGCGTGGAGCGTTCCGAGGCCATCATCGGCTCGGCGGTGCGCCGGTTCCGGCCGATCGTGCTGACGGCGCTGACGGCGGTGCTGGCGCTGATCCCGATCTCGCGCGGCGTCTTCTGGGGGCCGCTCGCCTACGCCATGATGGGCGGCATTCTCGTCGCCACGGTGCTGACCATCCTTGTCCTGCCGGCAGCCTATGCGCTGTTCTTCGGCAGGGAGCCCAAGAAGGTGGTGGAGCAGCCGGCCGAGACGGAAGAAAAGAACGAAAGGCCGCAACTGGCCCTGGCGGCCGAATAGAGCTGTTGGCAAATGTAACCTCCGGCGGTTTAATCCACCCACCAGGCGTAGGCGCCGGAGGAGGACGTTATGACCATCGCTCAGACAAAGGCACCGCTGCGGCTGCCGATCGACGGGCGCCATCGCCGGATGTTCATCGGCGGTGGCTGGGTCGATGCCCGCTCCGGCCGGACCACGGAGAGCCGCAATCCCGCCACCGGCGCGGTCATCGCCACGGTGCCGCGCGCCGACCGCCAGGACATCGACTTGGCGGTGACTGCCGCGCGCAAGGCGTTCGAGGGCCCGTGGAGCCGGTTCAAGCCTTATGAGCGGCAGGTGCTGCTGCTGAGGATCGCCGACCTCTTCGAAAAGCACTGGGAAGAGATCAGCCGCTCCGACACCACCGACATGGGGATGCCGATCATACGCACCCGCGCCAATCGCAACCGCGTCATCGGCATGCTGCGCTACTATGCCGGCATGGCGACGGCGCTGCACGGCGAGACGATCGACAACTCGCTGCCCGGCGAAATCGTCTCTTTCACCCGCAAGGAGCCGGTCGGCGTCGTCGGCGCCATCATTCCCTGGAACGCGCCAACGGCGGCGTCGATCTGGAAGATCGGCCCGGCGCTGGCGACCGGCTGCACGATCGTGCTGAAACCATCGGAAGAGGCGCCGCTGACGCCGCTTTTGATCGCTGACATCATGAACGAAGCCGGCGTCCCGGAAGGCGTCGTCAACATCGTCACCGGCACCGGCGCCGAGGCAGGCACGGCACTCGCCGAGCACATGGGCGTCGACAAGATCGTCTTCACCGGCTCGACGGCAACCGGCCAGTCGATCGTGCGGGCCTCGGCCGGCAACCTCAAGCGCGTCTCCCTGGAGCTCGGCGGCAAGTCGCCGGTCATCGTCTGCGCCGATGCCGATCTCGACAAGGCGGTACCGGTGGCGGCGATGTCGGTGTTCGCCAATTCCGGCCAGATCTGCATCGCCGGCTCGCGCCTTTTCGTCGAACGCGCGGTCCATGACGAGTTCGTCGAGCGGCTGGCGGCATATGCCAAGGGTCTCAGGGTCGGCGACGGCATCGACCCGGCGACCGAGATCGGCCCGCTCGTCTCCGAAAAGCAGTTGCAACGGGTCACCGGTTACCTTGAGGCCGGCACTGCGGAAGGGGCGAAACTCGTCACCGGAGGCACCCGGCTTGTGGAAGGCGCACTTGCCACCGGCAATTTCGTTGCGCCGACCGTCTTTGCCGGCGTCTCGGACGACATGAAGATCGCCCGTGAGGAGATCTTCGGGCCGGTGATTTCAGCCTTGCCGTTCGATGCTCTGGACGAGGCGGTCGAGCGGGCCAACAACACGCCTTACGGCCTTGCTGCAGGGGTCTTCACCCAAAATCTCGCTACCGCCCACCAGCTGTCGCGCAAGATCCGCGCCGGCTCGGTCTGGGTCAACACCTATCACGCGATCGATCCGGCCGTGCCCTTCGGCGGCTACAAGATGAGCGGCTACGGCCGCGAGGGTGGCGCCGAACACCTCGACGAATATCTCAACACCAAGGGTGTGTTCATCAAGATCGATTGAGCCTGGCGCCAACAGGGTCAGAAACGAAAAACCCGCCTCGGGAGGCGGGTCTTTGGAGCCAATTGGCACCATACCCAATTTAGTAGCATAGCTGCCGGCACAAAGCAAGAACAAAATAGGGCTATGCCTCAAATAATCGACGTGCCGGGCGTCTCGATGTTCCGGCAGGGGATCGGGCGCATCGCGCACCCGATCCCTCAGGCAAGCCTCAGATGACGAACAGCCAGTTGGCGAGCAGCATCACCGCGACGCCGGCGATCAGCGTCAGATAGGGCAGCATGCCTGCCTTTCGCACCGTAAGGTCGGACGAGCTCATGCCGAGATCGGCCAGCATGTGGTCGGGGAATTTGCCCTTGTCCTGGATGTAATGCCGGAAGCAGAACACCGGGATGATCAAGGCCGCGGTGATCAGCCCGGCCCACAATGCCATCGGGTTCCAGACCTTGGCGCCGGCGCCCATGAAGACCGCGTTGACATAGGCAAAGATGGCGCCGAGGCCGAGCACCCAGCTCGGCGCCTTCCATGGCCGCGCGATGTGGCCATTGTCGATGCGGTGGATCCAGCCGGCATTGAGATTGAGGAAGTTGAAGATGATATAGCCGCAATTCGACACCGCGAGGATGAAGAAGAAGCTTGTCGCGTCGGCCGAGGCGATGGCCAGCACGATCAGGTTGAAGACCAGGTCGGTCCACATCGCCCGCGTCGGTGCGCCATGCTCGTTGACATGGCTGAGGTAGCGCGGCAGCCAGCCGTCGACCGAACCCTGATAGAGCGTACGCGAGGAGCCGGCCATCGCCGTCATGATGCAGAGCACCAGCGCCAGGATCATCAGCATGACCAGCAGGCTATGGATCAGCTGTCCGCCGCCGACCATGCCGGCCAGCGCATCGGCAACGCCGGAGCCGTCGACGATCGGCGTCGCCAGCATGCCGTTCAAGCCGAGCACTCCCTGGAAGGTGAATGGCACCAGGATGAACAGCAGCATGCATAACAGGCCGGAGTAGAAGATCGCCTTGAAGGTATCGGTGCCGGGGTTCTTGAATTCGGAGGTGTAGCAGACCGCGGTCTCGAAACCGTAGGTCGACCATGCCGCGATGAACATGCCGCCGAGCACCAGCGTCCAGCCGGCGATATTCCATGCGCCGGGCTCCGGCGCATAGGCTGCCGCGAGCGGCACCAGCGGCGAGAAGTTTGCCCAGTTGATCTGGCCGGTGACGATCGGCACCACGCCGACGATCAGCATCGGGATGATGACCAGCAGGCCGATATATTTCTGCACGTTGGCCGTGCCCAGGATGCCGCGGTGCTGGATCGAGAAGATGATCAGCATCAGTACCGCGCCGATGAAAAAGGTGGCGTTGAAAGTAAAGGAAACCGGACCAAGCGTGTGACCGTAGAGCGTCCAATTACGGATCGCCGGCGTCGCCGCCGCGGTGACCGCGGTGATGGCGTCAGCTGCGCTGGTTCCGGCATGGGCCGCAATATAGGCGGCGACTTCCGGCGAAGTGTCGGTGAACAGCGGCACCGGCGCCAGTGCGTTGAGGATGTAGGCGGCGGCGATCGAGCAGCCGAGCGACAGCACCGGCGACCAGGCGAACCAGTTGCACCACACCGAAAGCGGCGCGATGAATTTCGAATAGCGCAGCCATGCGGTGGCGCCATAGATCGAGGCGCCGCCGGATTTATTCGGGAACAGCCCGGCGATTTCCGCATAGGTGAAGGACTGCAGGAAGCCCATGACCATGGATACGGTCCAGATCAGGAAGGCCAGCGTTCCGGTAGTGCCGGCGATGCCGCCGATCGAAAACAGGACAAGGGCCGGAACGCCGCTCGCGACCCAGAAGGCGCCGCGCCAATCGATGTTCCGGTGCAGCTGCCCTTCGGCAGGCGGCACCAAGGTGGTGACTATCGTGCTCATTTACGTGGATTCCCCATTTTTGATGTTCCCATCGGCAACGGCCACAGTCTCGCGAGGCGTCATCGACGCTCACGTTGAACGGCCCCAGGCGTTTTCCGCTCAGTAGTATTTTTTTCTTAGCAGTGAAGATTGACCCAACGCGCTTTCACGTCAAGCGCTTTGTGACGCTGTGCACATTGCGTTTGTGGAACAGTCGAGCTTCGTTGGCGCTGCCAACGGGTGCGGTCTTCCTTCTCCCACGACAGCAACGGGAGAAGGGAAGAACCAGACAGCATCGATCAGGAGCGCGGCCTGGTCTTTTGCGGGTCATAATGGGCAAAGGCGACGACGCGCGCCGGCAGCCGCTTGCTGTGGCCGTCGAGCTTGCCGATCTCGACCTCGGTGCCGACCGCCGAATGCGCGACGTCGAGCCTGGCCAGCGCGATGGTCTTGCTTAGCAGCGGCGAGCGCATGCCGGAGGTGACCACGCCGATCTGGGCGCGGCCGACATGCACGCAATCGCCGTGGCCGACGGCGACATTGGCGTCGATGTCGAGGCCAACCAGCTTCCTCTGCGGATTTTCCTTGCGCCGGATCAGCGCCTCGCGGCCGATGAAATCGTCGCTCTTGGTCTTCAGCGGTACGGTGAAGCCGATGCCGGCCTCGAACGGATCTGTCTGGTCGGAAAATTCGTAACCGGCAAAGATCAGCCCGGCCTCGATGCGCACCATATCGAGCGCCTGCAGCCCCATCGGCTTCAGGCCGTGCGGCTGGCCGGCCTGCCAGATCGCGTCGAAGACCTTGTCGGCGTCGCGCGGGTGGCACCAGATCTCGTAGCCGAGCTCGCCGGTGTAGCCGGTGCGCGAGACAATGACGGGAATGCCATTGCCGCCGCCGATGCGAGCGACCGCGAAACGGAACCATTCAAGCTCGTCGATCGACGGCTGCAGCGGCGAGGTCCAGACGATCTGCCGCAGAATGTCGCGGCTTTTCGGTCCCTGCACGGCGACATTGTGCATCTGGTCGGTCGACGAGCGCACCAGCACGGTGAGGCCGAGTTTTTGCGCTGTTTCCCGCAGCCATTCGCCGGATAGATCGTCGCCGCCAACCCAGCGGAAATTATCCTTACCAAGCCGAAGCAGCGTGCCGTCGTCGATCATGCCGCCGTGCTCGTAGCACATGGCGGAGTAGACCACCTGACCGACGCCGAGCTTCTTGATGTCGCGGGTCAGGGTATATTGCAGCAGCGCTTCCGAATCCGGCCCGGTGACCTCGAACTTGCGCAGCGGCGACAGGTCCATGATCACGGCGTCCTGCCGGCAGGCCCAGTATTCGTCGATCGGGCCTTGCCTGGCGAAGGAATTGGCCAGCCAATAACCCTTGTACTCGACGAAGTTGCGGGTGTGCTTGGCAAAGCTCGAATGAAAGGCGGTCTCGCGGGTCATTTTCGGTTCCGAATCGGGCATCATGCGTCTGGCGATCGCTCGCGAGAATTTGTGCTGGCCGGAATAGGTTCGCACATGGATGTCGGTCAGGTTCCAGCCATTGGCCGGCGTGGTGTCGTCGGGGCAGGCGGACGAGACGCAGACGATGTCCGTGAGCGCCCTGAGTAGCACATAGTCGCCCGGCCGCGACCACGGCTCGTCCGAAACCACGACGCCATGCGCGTCGATCGCCGTGTTGAAGAAGAAGTTGATCGCCATCCAGCCGGCGCGGGGCGTGACGCCCTTGTCGGCCAGCGCGCGGTTGAAATTCTCCGAGCAGTTGGGATGGCCGGGATAGCCGATGTCGTCGTAATATTTGGCGGCGCAGGCGAGCGCGAACGCATCGTGCCGGCCGCAAGTGTCCTGCACCACCTCGACCAGCGGCTCCATGTCCTGGTCGTAGTATTTCGAATGCAGGCCGGGCATCGGATAGCTCGAACCCATCAGCGTGCGCGTCGTCGTCACGTCGAGCGGATGATCGCGGCCCTTGTCCAGCTTGCGCGCCGAAAAGCACTGGAAATCCGTGCATTGGCGCCCGTCGACATCGATGATCTGCAGATAGTCGCCCGCCTTGACGAAGTAGGCCTCCGCCGTCGCCGAATGGACGCGCAGGTCGAGCACGGGATCGGCCAGCGGGTCGGCAAGCCTGGATTTCGCCGCCGGGCGGATGGTGGCGCGCCGGACGATGACGCTAAGCGGCGTCGCGGTATCGTGGCCGTCGACCAGCATCGGCCCGCCGGGCGCGGCAATCAGCATTGAACCGTCGCGGGCTACGGTAAAAGCCTGTTCGGTCCCGGCAGGGGTGGCGCCGCCGAAAACGCGAACCGCCTTTGCCTGATCGAGCTGCACCTCGCGTCGCTCGAGGCCTCGGCGCAAGGAAGCGAGGCTATCGTCGCCCTCGGCCAGCATCGCCTTGATGCCGGCGGCATTGCTGTTCGATTGCTCTCCGAGAATGCCGGGATCGGTCGCGCCGCTGCTGTCCCATGCCAGCAGCTCGCAAGCCTGCCCGCCCTCGACATTGCGCACGCTGATCGTATCGCCGGCCTCGACCTTGATCAGCACCGCGCCGTTGCCGTGGACGGTGTAGCGCTCCATCCCGGCCGGCAGCGCGATCTGGCCTGGCCGCAGGATCAGGCTCGGCCGCGGCGGTCCGGCGACGACGGCGGGGTAGGGCGACTGGCTCATCTCAACCCTGGTTTCGAGAAACAAGTTTGCCTGTGCGTGAAATTATTTTAGCGGGAAGAATAGGATAGAAGAGCCGGAGTTGGCAAGTGAAGGTGGAGCGCGCGCCTCTTCCTTCTCCCACAAGGGGAGAAGGGAAGACGCGCCAAGGCTACCCCAATTCCTCGGAATGCCCGATATCGACGCCATACTCCGCGGCCGCATCGAGCATCGTGTGCCACAGGCTTTCCGCGAAGGTGGCGAACACCAGAAGATTGAACACCGCCTGCCCATCCGGCCGGTCACTGCCGCGCCAGAGATTGATGCTGGTGTGATCGACCGAGGTCGCCGCAGCGGTGCCGGCCGGGAACGCCGCCGGGTGCAGGTCTAGCGACGACAATTTCACCAACATCGAGCGCGCCTTGGCTCCAGAGACGCTGATCAGGGCGCGCGCATGCGACTGATCGGAAAGCGAGGCGGACTGCGAGAACGCCTGGCTCAGCTTCTCCATCGCGTGAATGCCGCCCTTCGACAGGACGAGGAACTGATCCGGTCCCGACCAGATCAGCGTGGCGTCGGGAACTCGGACCGCGTTGGGCGCATTCGGGGCGGCAACGCCGAAGCGGGTTTCGGCAGCCTTCGCCAGTTCTGCCGCCTTGCCGCGCTGCGCCATCACCTGGATCAGGTCGAAATTGCGAATCTCGGTGAGCGATACGCCGGCCGCCGTGCCGCGCGCGCCATAGCCGCCGACAACAAGCGCTTTCTCCAGCGGACTGCGGGCAATCCAGGAAAACTCAGCCACGCTGGCGCCCTCCATCCGGATCGTAGAAGACGGGACTGCACAGCTCGACATCGTAATCTTCGCCGCGCAGCGGATCGTGCGCATGGACGATCTCGCCGATGCGCTCGCGGCCGCGCTCGACCAGCCCAAGCCCGATCCACTGGTCGAGCATCGGCGAAAAGCAGACCGAGGTGACATAGCCCTGGTCATTGTCGGGACCGGGCGTCTCGCCCTTCGGGATAATATGCGCGCCGGAACGCAGGCGGCGCGTCTTGTCGACCGGCTTGATGCCGACGACGACCTGACGGTCCGGCGCGACCAGCGCCTCGCGCCCGGCCATGACGCGGCCGATGAAGTCTTTCTTGGTCGACATCATCTTGCCGAGGCCGAGGTCGGCGGCGGTCGTCGTGCCGTTCAGCTCCGGTCCGGCGACATGGCCCTTTTCGATGCGCATGACGCCGAGCGCCTCGGTGCCGTAGGGCGTAACGCCGAATGGCTTGCCGGCCAGCATCAAATTGCGCACCAGTGCGTCGCCATAGCGGGCGGGACACGAAATCTCGAACGCCATTTCGCCGGAGAAGGAGATGCGGAACAGCCGCGCTCTGATGCCACCGTGCAGCGCGACTTCCCGCGCCCCCATGAACGGGAAACCTTCGTTCGACAGGTCCTCGGATTCATCAACGACCTGTTTCAGCAACTCCCGCGCGCTCGGCCCGGCGATCGAGAATTGCGCCCACTGGTCGGAAACCGAGGTCAACTGCACGTCGAATTCAGGGAATAGCACCTGCCGGCAGAATTCGAGATGCTGCATCACCAGCCCGGCCTTGGCGGTGGTGGTGGTCAGGAAATAATGGTCCTCGGCGAGCCGCGACGTCGTGCCGTCGTCATAGACGATGCCGTCCTCGCGCAGCATCAGTCCGTAGCGGGCTTTTCCGACGGCAAGATTGGAGAAAGTGTTGATGTAGACGCGGTCGAGGAAGGCGCCGGCATCCGGGCCGTGCACGTCGATCTTGCCGAGCGTCGAGACGTCGCAGAAGCCGACGCCTGAGCGCACCGCCTTGACCTCGCGCGTCACCGATTCCAGCCAGTCCTTTTCGCCGGCGCGCGGATACCATTGCGCCCGCTTCCACAGGCCGGTGTCGACGAACACCGCGCCCTGTTCGGCTGCCCAGTGATGCGACGGCGTCAGTCGTGTCGCGTGGAAGTTTTCGTCGCGATGATGGCCGGCGAAGGCGCCGATGGCGACCGGCACATAGGGCGGGCGGTAGATCGTCGTGCCGGTCTCGGGAATGGACTTGCCTGACAACGCAGCCATGATGGCGAGGCCGGCGACATTCGAGGTCTTGCCCTGGTCGGTGGCCATGCCGAGCGTCGTGTAGCGCTTGAGATGCTCGACCGATTCAAACCCTTCACGCTGCGCCAGTTCGATGTCGGACGCGGTCACGTCATGCTGGTAATCGACGAAGGCTTTCCCTTTGCCGGCCACATGCCAGAGCGGCGTTAGTGAAAACGCCTCGCTGTCGGCGACCGGCCGCGTGCCGGCATTGCCGCTGCGCCCGGCGCTCTGCGCTGCCGCAGCACCCGCGGCAAATCCCTGGCGCAGGCAGTCGCCTAGGCCGAAGGCGCCGTTGGCGGCGCCGACGGCCACCATGCCGGGCGGCGCGCCATCCGGCACGAAGGCTGCGATATCGTCCTGCCATTTCGGCCGGCCGCGATGATAGGAAGTCAGCCCGACCGCCGGATTCCAGCCGCCGGACACGGCAAGCCCATCGGCTTCGACTTCGGCGCGCGCGCCGCCGGTGAGTGCCACCGCGATCGTCCGGACACCGTCCTTGCCGCCTTCGACCCCGCTGACCGAGCCGTTGAGCACGGTAAAGCCGGTCTTTGCGGCAAGCGCGCGATGCGCGGCGGAGACATCCGGGCGCGCATCGATGACCGCCGCGACCTGCAACCCGGCGGCAAGCGCGGTCTCTACCGTGCGCCAGCCATCCTCATTATTGGTGAACAGCGCGATCCTCTTTGCAGGGGTAACCGCGTAGCGCGCGACATAGGTCCGCATCGCCGAAGCCATCATCACGCCGGGCGTGTCGTTGCCGGCAAAGACGATCGGCCGCTCGATGGCGCCGGCGGCGACCACGCAGCGCTTGGCCACGATCCGCCACAGCCGCTGGCGCACCTGGTGCTCGGGCGGCGAGGGCAGGTGATCGTTGACCCGCTCGATGGCGCCATATGTGCCGCCATCATAGACGCCGAACAATGTCGTGCGGGTCATGATGCGGACATCGGGCAGTGTGGCGAGTTCGGCCAGCGTGCGCGTAATCCATTCGGCCGCCGGCTTGCCGTCGATCGTGCCGCCGTCGGCAAGCAGGCGGCCGCCAAGCGCGAAATCTTCCTCGCACAGGATGACGCGGGCGCCGCCGCGCCCGGCCGCCAGTGCCGCAGCCAGCCCGGCCGGGCCGGACCCGGCGATCAGCACGTCGCAATGCGCCCACGCCTTGTCGTAATGGTCGGGATCGGCGACGCCTGCAGCGCGACCGAGGCCGGCGGCGCGGCGGATCGCCGGCTCGTAGACCGCTTCCCAGAATTTCGCCGGCCACATGAAGGTCTTGTAGTAAAAGCCGGCGACGAAGATCGGCGCAAACAGCTGGTTGACCGCCATCAGATCATGGCGCAGCGACGGCCAGCGGTTCTGGCTGGCCGCTTCCAGACCGTCATAAAGCTCGGCCGTGGTCGCCTTGGTGTTGGGCTCGCGTCGCGCTCCGCTGCGCAGTTCGACCAGCGCGTTGGGCTCCTCCGAACCAGCGGTCAGGATGCCGCGCGGCCGATGGTATTTGAACGAGCGGCCGACCAGCTTGACGCCATTGGCGATCAGCGCCGAGGCCAGCGTGTCGCCTTGGAAGCCGGCAAAGCTCTTGCCGTCGAAGCGGAAGCCCAGTGGCGCGGCGCGATCGATGAGACCGCCTGATACGAGACGATAGGGCTGGCTGGAGGTCACGATCGCCCGCCTTCCGTCGCTGTGGCCTGATGAGCGCTGACCTGGACAGAATTCATCTTGCAGCCTGCTTCGCACCAACGCCGGCCGCCGGCTCGACGGAGGAAATCTCATGCGTAAGCGTGTTGCGGGCGACCTTGAGCCAGACCCGGCAGCCGCCGCCATGGTACCAGTATTCGCTCATCGGCCCGGCGATGTTGTCGCGCAGATAGACGTAGTCGAACACCTCGTCTTCGGAGGCGCCGGCTGCCGGGCGCGCCGGCTTGGCGTCGCCGAGATAGGTGAACTCGCCGAGTTCGCGTTCGCCGCAGAAGGGACAGACAATGCGCATGCTTCTTCAGCCAGCCTTCAATGCAGGTTCGGTTGGGCGCCCTGGCCCTTTTCGTCGATCATGGCACCTCGCCGAAAGCGGTCGAGGCGGAAGCGGGCAGCCTCCTTGTGCGGCTCGTCGCGCGCCAGCAGATGGGCAAAAACCAGGCCGGAGCCGGGCGTCGCCTTGAATCCGCCATAGCACCAGCCGGCGTTGAGATAGAGCCCGTTGACCGGTGTCTTGTCGATGATCGGCGAGCCATCCATCGACATGTCCATGATGCCGCCCCACTGACGCAGAAGCCGTATCCGGCCGATCATCGGCATCAGCGCCATGCCGCCTTCGCAGACATCTTCCATGACAGGCAGATTGCCGCGCTGGGCATAGGAATTGTAGCCGTCTATATCGCCGCCGAAGACCAGCCCGCCCTTGTCGGACTGGCTGACGTAGAAATGGCCGGCGCCGAAGGTCATGACATTGGGGATCAGCGGCTTGATCGCCTCCGAGACGAAGGCCTGCAGCACATGGCTTTCGATCGGCAGCCACATGCCGGCCATCGCCGCGACGCGCGACGAGGAGCCGGCGACCGCCATGCCGACCTTGGCGGCACCGATCCTGCCGCGCGATGTCTCGACGCCGATCACCTTGCCGCTGCCGTCGCGAACAAAGCCGGTCACCTCGCAATTCTGGATGATGTCAACGCCGAGCGCGCTCGCCGCATGCGCATAGCCCCAGACCACGGCGTCGTGCCTTGCCGTGCCGCCGCGTCGCTGCAAGAGGCCGCCCTGCACCGGGAAACGTGCGTTGTCGAAGTTCAGGAACGGCATCATCTTCCTGACCGCCGCCAGATCGAGCAGTTCGGCATCGATGCCGTTGATGCGCATGGTGTTGCCGCGCCGTGCGTAGGCGTCGCGCTGCGCGTCGGAATGGTAGAGGTTGATGACGCCGCGCTGGCTGACCATGGTGTTGTAGTTGAGGTCCTGCTCCATCCGCTCCCAGAGCTTCATCGACAGCTCGTAGAACCCTGTATTGCCGGGCAGCCCGTAATTGGAACGGATGATGGTGGTGTTGCGGCCGGCATTGCCGGAGCCGATCCAGCCTTTTTCCAGCACGGCGACATTTCTGATGCCGTATTCGCTGGCGAGGAACCATGCCGTCGCCAGGCCATGGCCGCCGCCGCCGATGATCACCACGTCGTAGTGGCTCTTCGGGGTGGCGTCGCGCCAGGTGCGCTGCCAGTTCTTATGGCCGGAAAATGCCGCCCGGGCGAGGGAGAAGATCGAGTATTTCATGAACCTGTTTCGCGCCGGGCGTGCAACAATTCCGGATCAGATGTCGAGCGTGTGGTCGCGCTCCCACTGGGTGAAGTGGGAAGCATAGGAATTCCATTCCTGCTGCTTGAGCTTTAGATACGCCGACGAGAATTCCTCACCCAGCGCCGCCTTGAGCGATTTGTCGTTGTCGAACTCGCGCAACGCGTCGAGCAGGTTGAGCGGCAGCTTCGGCGCGCCCTCCACCGTATGGCCGAACTGGTACATGTCGATGTCGTAGCGCCGGCCGGGATCGGCCTTCGAGCGGACACCGTCAAGGCCGGCGGCGATGATGACGGCCTGCAGCAGATAGGGGTTTGCCGCGCCGTCGGGCAGGCGCAGCTCGAACCGGCCTGGCCCAGGCACGCGCACCATGTGGGTGCGGTTGTTGCCGGTCCAGGTCACGGTGTTCGGCGCCCAGGTGGCGCCGGAGATGGTGCGCGGTGCGTTGATGCGCTTGTAGGAATTGACCGTCGGGTTGGTGATCGCGGCAAGGGCGGAAGCATGTTTCATGATGCCGCCGAGGAAATTCCGGCCCTTTGCCGACAGGCCGAGCTCCATCGCATTATCGGCAAAGACATTGGTCTTGCCGTCTTTGTCCCACACCGAGATATGCGCATGGCAGCCATTGCCGGTCAGGCCCTGGAAGGGTTTAGGCATGAAGGTTGCGCGCAGGCCGTGCTTTTCGGCGACCGATTTCACCATGAATTTGAAGAAGGAATGCTTGTCGGCGGTCGCCAGCGCATCGTCGAAGGCCCAGTTCATCTCGAACTGACCGTTGGCGTCCTCGTGGTCGTTCTGGTAGGCGCCCCAGCCGAGCGCCAGCATGTGGTCGCAGATCTCGGCGATCACGTCGTAGCGGCGCATCACCGCCTGCTGGTCGTAGCAGGGCTTCGACGCCGTGTCATATTCGTCGGAAATCGTCTTGCCATCCGGCGAGATCAGGAAGAATTCGGCCTCGACGCCGGTCTTGATGTGCATGCCGTCGCCAGCGGCCTCCGCGATCAACCGCTTCAGCGTGTTGCGCGGCGCCTGCTCGACCGATTTGTCGTCCATGATGCAGTTGGCGGCGACCCAGGCGACCTCCGGCTTCCAAGGCAACTGGATCACCGAGGCCGGATCCGGCACCGCCAGCATGTCGGGATGCGCCGGCGTCAGGTCGAGCCAGGTGGCAAAGCCGGCAAAGCCGGCACCGTCCCGCTGCATGTCGGCGATCGCCTGCGCCGGCACCAGCTTGGCGCGTTGCCCACCGAACAGGTCGGTGTAGGATATCATGAAATATTTGACGCCCTTTTCCTTGGCGAAGGCGGCGAGATCGTTCCCCATTATAGTTCCTCGCTTACTGGCATTTGGTTTGTTTTAGAAGCCGTTCTTGCCCGGTATCCAATTGGTGCCGGCCAGCGGCACGCCGGCCATGGCTGCGGCTTCGATCGTTAAGGCCACAAGATCCTCGGGCTCGAGATTGTGCAGGCTGTTCTTGCCGCAGGCGCGGGCGATTGTCTGAGCCTCAAGTGTCATCACCTTAAGATAATTCGCCAGCCGTCGTCCGGCCGCAATCGGATCGACCCGTTTCATTAGCTCGGGATCCTGCGTGGTGATGCCGGCCGGGTCGCGTCCCTCATGCCAGTCGTCATAGGCGCCGGCGGTGGTGCCGAGCTCGTTGTATTCCGCCTCCCAGCGCGGATCATTGTCACCGAGCGCGACAAGCGCTGCCGTGCCGATTGACACCGCGTCGACGCCGAGCGCCAGCGCCTTGGCGACGTCGGCGCCGTTGCGTATGCCGCCCGAGACGATCAGCTGCACCTTGCGGTGCATGCCGAGATCCTGCAGCGCCTGCACCGCCGGCCTGATGCAGGCAAGCGTCGGCTGGCCGACGTTCTCGATGAACACTTCCTGGGTTGCCGCGGTGCCGCCCTGCATGCCGTCGACGACGACGACGTCGGCGCCGGCCTTTACCGCAAGGGCTGTATCGTAATAGGGCCGGGCGCCGCCGACCTTGACGTAGATCGGCTTTTCCCAGTCGGTGATTTCGCGCAGTTCCAGGATCTTGATCTCGAGATCGTCCGGCCCGGTCCAGTCGGGGTGGCGCGAGGCCGAGCGCTGGTCGATGCCTTTCGGCAGCGTGCGCATTTCGGCGACGCGGTCGGAGATCTTCTGGCCGAGCAGCATGCCGCCCCCGCCGGGCTTGGCGCCCTGGCCGACGACAACCTCGATCGCGTCGGCACGGCGCAGATCGCGCGGGTTCATGCCGTAGCGCGACGGCAGATACTGGTAGACCAGCGTCTTCGAATGGCCGCGCTCTTCCTCGGTCATGCCGCCGTCGCCGGTCGTCGTCGAGGTGCCCGACAGCGTGGCGCCGCGGCCGAGCGCTTCCTTCGCCGGCCCGGACAGCGACCCGAAGCTCATGCCGGCAATGGTGATCGGGATTTTCAGTTCGATCGGTTTTTTTGCATAGCGCGAGCCGAGCACGACGCTGGTGTCGCAGCGTTCGCGATAGCCTTCGAGCGGATAGCGCGAGATCGAAGCACCGAGGAACAGAAGGTCATCGAAATGCGGCAGCTTGCGCTTGGCGCCGGCGCCGCGGATGTCATAGATGCCGGTCGCCGCGGCGCGGCGGATCTCGGAAAGCGTGTAGTCGTCGAAGGTCGCGGATTTGCGCGGCGTCGTCGGCGGGTTGCGATAGGTCATTGAGCCTCAATACGCGTCGGCGTTGTCGATATTGAAATTGTAGAGGGTACGAGCCGAGCCATAACGCTTGAACTCCGCCGCCTTGACGCCGGTCACGCCGGCGCGGTCGAGCAAGCCTTGCAGCAATTCGAGATGCTCGGGCCGCATCTCCTTGGCGATGCAGTCGGCGCCGAGGCTTTCGACCTTGCCGCGCACGAAAAGCCGCGCCTCGTAGATGGAATCGCCGAGCGCATCGCCGGCATCGCCCAGCACCACCAGATTGCCGGACTGCGCCATGAAGGCCGACATGTGGCCGATATTGCCATGGACGACAATGTCGATGCCTTTCATCGAAATGCCGCAGCGCGATGACGCGTTGCCTTCGATGACCAGCAGCCCGCCGCGGCCGGTGGCGCCGGCATACTGGCTGGCATCGCCTTTGACGACGATCTGGCCCGACATCATGTTCTCGCCGACGCCGGGCCCGGCCGAGCCATGCACGGTGATGGTGCCGCCGTCGTTCATGCCGCCGCAATAATAGCCGACGCTGCCGCGCACATCGATGGCGACCGGCTGGTCGACGCCGACGGCGACCGAATGGCTGCCTCGCGGGTGGAGCACCTCCCAGGCGGTCTCGTTCGAACCGGGCGCCAGATCGTGCAGCGCCTGGTTGAGCTCGCGCAGCGACATTTCGGCCAGGTCGAAGACCCGCGATGCGTGGCCCGGCTCACGCGCCGCCTTGGAAAGGTTGATTGCCGGCATCAGCTCAATGCTCCCAAAAATAGACAGTTGCGGGCTCGGGTTCCCAGACTTTCGCATTGTCTATGCCGGGCAGTTTGGTGAGCGCACGATATTCCGAGCCGAAGGCGACATACTGGTCGGTTTCGGCCATCACGGCGGGTTTGCAGGCGATGGGGTCGCGCACCACGCCGAAGCCGTTCTTGGTGCCGACGACGAAGGTGAAAAAGCCGTCGAGATCGCTCAGCGTGCCTTCCAGCGCCTCGCCGAGATTCTTGCCATGCGCCATCTGCGAGGAGAGATAGGCGGCAGCGACCTCGGTGTCGTTCTCGGTCTCGAACGTCATGCCTTCACGGATCAGTTCGCGGCGGACATTGTTGTGGTTGGATAGCGAGCCATTATGCACCAGGCACTGGTCGGCGCCGGTCGAGAACGGATGCGCGCCCATCGTCGTCACCGCCGATTCGGTCGCCATGCGGGTATGGCCGATGCCGTGTGTGCCGGTCATCTCGCGGACGCCGAAACGGTCGACGACCGCTTCCGGCAAGCCGACTTCCTTGTAGATCTCGACGACGTCGCCGGCGCCCATGATGCGGATGTCGGGGCGCAGCGTCTGGATCGCCTCGCGCGCTTCGTCGATCTTGGCAGGCATCGTCCGGACCACGGCATGCGTCGACTTCGCAGCAATGCTCACCGGCGCGCCGATTGCCTTGGCGAGTTCGGCGTCGAGGCCGCGGAAATCGCGCTCCGGCTTGGCCGACTGGATGGTGATCTTGGCTTCACCGGAGGGCGCGCCATAGATGGCGATGCCGGCGCTGTCGGGACCGCGATCGCTGAGCGAGATCAGCATCTCCGACAGCATCGCGCCAAGCTGGGGCTCGAGCGACTTGTCCTTCAAAAACAGTCCGACGATTCCGCACATGTCAGGCTCCGCGAGTTTGTTCCTCCGAGATGTATCGAATGAGTCCCGGGAATTCAATTGGTATGAAAAAAATTTTCCTGTCGTTATATATCGGTTGAGGCGCCGTCGGCCGCACTATCGCTACGCTGGCCGCCATTGTGAACCCATTTGGCATAGCGGATGCGGGCGATCTTGTAGGCATCCAGGATCGACAGGGCATAGATCAGGACGCCGCCGGCATGGCGGCCGATGAAGCTGGCATCGGGCGGCGCGATCTTGGCGGTGACCCAGGCCAGGACCACCATGAAGAACAGGAATTGCAGGCCGCGCACCGGCACGCCGAGCACGACATGCCCGCTCGCCGGCAAGACGATCGCAGCGCCGAGAACCAGATAGGGGCTCGGTGGTGCGGGGGAGGTGCTGATCTGGCTGGTCATGCCGCCTGCCGTTCACTTTGATTGATGGCATCGCGCAGCGCCGAAGCCGACGACAGCAGCCGCTCGATCAGCCCCGGATCGAGCCTGACCGTGCCGAATTCGGCTTGCCGGAATACGCCGTAGCGCGCCCGCTCGGCCTCGGCCAGCAGCCAGACGATGCGCACGCCGTTCGGTGTGATCAGCAGTTCCTTGGCGCGCTCCTCGGCAAAGACATCGAGGTGATCGGCGATGACGGCTTCGGGGAAGCGCACGCCCTTGCGGTCGCTCCGCAGCACCGCCTCGGCTGGAAATCCGGCGGCCTTCGGCAGTGTATGGACGAGATGATCGAAATTGGAAAAAGTCGTCGGCGATCCCGGCCGCATCATCATGTCGAAAGTGCCTGGTATCACGACCTTTTCGGTGATCGAAACGCTCAGCCAGCGCGCCGGCAGCTTCCTTATCGCCAGCGTGTCGACGATGGTCCGCACCTGCACCCGCCGGCCGTTCCACGAGCCGGCGAAGGTGACGACGCCGGCGACGCCGTTCGAGACGTTGGCCGCGTCGGGGATGACGGCGCGGACGCCGGCTTCGTCGGCAGCAAGCGCAGTCGAAGCCTTGGCGCGGTTGGCGCGCGCAAGCCAGGCTATGTGGAGGACGAGAGCCAGGGCAACCGCCCCGGTGAGCAATGCTGAGATCACCTAGCGCACCTCGTCACGCAAATGCCCGCCCAGACCGGGCGCGCCGTCAGTACCCCTGCGGCTTCGGCCACGGCATGGTGAACTGGGCACCACGGCGTACGAATTTGTAGCGGTAGAAGTGGAACCACAGCGAGATCAGGAAGTAGAAGGCGACCATGGCGATCAGCTGCGAACCAAAGCCGAGGAAGATCGCAAAGAAGGTGACCACGCAAAGGCAGAACAAGACGATCGCCGGCAGCGGATGGAAGGGATGGGTGTAGCCGCGGCGGATCGAGCCGAGCGGCCACTTCTTCCTGAACATGATGATGTTGATGCTCATGAAGGTGTACTGCAGCACGCCCGACAGGATCGAGAAGGTGATCGCCTGGTTGAGGTCGGCGATGAAGGCGAAGGCGAGCGCGATCGGCAGCAGGAACAGGATCGAGCGGTAGGGTGTGCGGTATTTCGGATGCACCGCCGAGAACCAGGTCGGCAGATAGCGGTCGCGGCCGAGCGAAAACCAGGCGCGCGCGGCGTCGTTGATGCAGCCATTGGCGGAAGCAAGTGCAGCAAGCAGCGTCGCGATGAACAACAGGTTCTCCAGCAGCGCACTGCCGGTCAGTTTGCCTGCGTCCCACAGCGGATAATAGGTGATGCCGAGATATTCCCAGGGCATCAGCGAGGCGCAGACATACCAGGTCATGGCGGCCGCGATCAGAAGCGTGATCATGCCGGCCATCGTGCCGTAAGGCAGCGAGCGCGCCGGCGAGCGTACTTCCTCGGCCGCCTGCGTGGTGCCCTCGATGCCGAGATAGTACCAGATGCCGAACTGGAAGGCGGCGATGACGCCGATCCAGCCATAGGGCAGGGCGTTGCCGGGGGTGACCAACTCGTTCAGCTTCAGCACGGCGCCTTGCGTCCACGGGCTGACTGAGAAGAACAGGATGACGATCGAGACATAGGCGATGGCGGTGATGACGAAGTTTACGTTGAGCGTCATCAGCACGCCGCGATAGTTCAGCCATGCCAGCACGACGATGGTCGCGGCGATGAAGGAATTGTGGTTGAGGCCCTCGACGCCGGCCTTGGCGACAATGGTGTCGCCGAGCAGGATCGCGTCCGACACTTCGAGCATGGTATAGGCAAAGACCAGGAAAAGCGCGACGTTGAAGGCCATCAGCGGTCCGACAATGTGCTTGGCCTGGGCATATTGGCCGCCGGCGGCGGCAACCGTCGAGGTGACTTCGGAATCGATCATCGCGACCGAGGTGTAGAGCAGTCCGACGATCCAGCAGACGATCAGCGCCGCCAGCGCGCCGCCCTTGTCCGCCGCGAAATTCCAGCCGGTGAATTCGCCGACCAGAACGATGCCGACACCGAGCGCCCAGACATGGGCGGGGCCGAGCACTCTGAGCAGTGAAACCCTGTCGCCTTGCACTTGCACCGCTGGTTCAGCCGTGATCGTCATCGTTCAATCCCCCACTCAGATCCGGTGTTTTTCGGACACGGCTTCAAGCTCGCCTTCCCTGGACGAGGTCAGCATCTCTTCGGAATAGGTCGTGTCGATCTTGAACCAGTCGTAGAGCATCCACAGCGCGAGCACGATCGAGATGCCCCAGCATGCGTAAGAGAGTGCCACCCACATGACGATGCTTCCCTGATTTATTTGTCGTCGAATTTTTCGTTGATGACGTCGCGGTATTCGCGGTCCGATGCGCGGAACAGAAAAATGAAATAGCCGATCAGCACCGCGGCCATGATGATCAGCGTCGGCCAGTCGATGATGTAGTGGAACCGGTTCTGGATGATGTCGTGCGCGGTTTCCGGCGTGTAACCGAGCTTTTCCCAGATCGAGGCCATGGTCGGGTTCTGGCCGAGCGCCTCCCACGTCTTGGCGTCGAGCGCGTCGATGGATTTTGCCGCCCCTGCCAGGCCTAGTTTCAGCGGCAGCCACAGCGCGACGAAAATCGCGACCACGACGACGGCGATATCGAAAACCTGTCCGGCCTTGCTCTGTTCGGGCGGTGTATAGCGGGCCATGCGTCTTCCCCTCAGGACTTGCGGTTGCGGTAGGCGTCGGCATTCTTGATGTCGAGGCCGTAGATGAAGTCCTTGTCTTCCTTGTAGTGGTTGACCATCGCCAGGATCGCGGCCGTGTTGAAGATCAGCACGGCGGCCGCGGCGACCGCGACCACGAGCTTGATGCCGGCATCGGGGATGTATGGCCATGTCATGAACAGGACGAAAAGGATCGTCGCCCATAGGAAGACGATCAGGAGCACCGATCCACGAAGGTCGGAACGGTACAGGGCTTCAATGCGCTGCTGCATGTCGGACATCGGTTCCCCTCCATCGCTCTCTTTCAAGAGAGTGAAATTTTTTTCATAAATTCAAGGCGAATTCCGCAATTGTCAAGACGATTTTACGCAACGTTAACCGTTTGTTTGATCCGTCGAATTTTGCCTGACAATGAAATTATTTGCTTGCGGGTATTGCAGGCTCCCGGCGTTTGCGATCAATATTCGGGCAACGCTCCCGCCGCTGTGCAGGGAGCAGGGGAAAGCAAACGTTTTTCGAAACGGAGGACAAGCGGATGACGGCATCCTGGAGATTTTCGGCGCTTGCGGACCGCCATCGCGCGCTCGGCTCGAAGCTCGAGGACTGGAGCGGCATGGGCACCGCCTGGACCTACGACAAGGACGCCGACGAAGAGTATATCGCCATCCGCACCAAGGCCGGCCTGATGGACGTGTCCGGCTTGAAGAAGATCCACATCACCGGGCCGCACGCCTCTCACCTGATCGACCTGGCGACGACGCGCGACGTCGAAAAGATCTATCCCGGCAAGTCGGCCTATGCCTGCATGCTCAACGAGGCCGGCAAGTTCACCGACGACTGCATCCTCTACCGCACCGGCCCGAATTCCTGGATGGTCGTGCATGGCTCGGGCACCGGCCATGAAGAGCTGCAGCGCGCTTCCGTCGGTCGCGACGTGTCGCTGCGCTTCGACGACAATCTGCACGACCTTTCGCTGCAGGGGCCGCTAGCCGTGGATTATCTGGCAAAGCATGTGCCCGGCATTCGCGACCTCAACTATTTCCACCACATGCAGACGCAGTTGTTCGGCTTTCCGGTGATGATCTCGCGCACCGGCTACACCGGCGAGCGCGGCTACGAGATCTTCTGCCGTGGCCAGGACGCCGGAACGATCTGGGACAGGATCCTCGACGAGGGCAAGAGCGCCGGCATCATCCCGTGCCGCTTCACCACGCTCGACATGCTGCGCGTCGAGAGCTACCTGTTGTTTTACCCCTACGACAATTCGCAGAAATATCCGTTCGAGAATGAGGGGCCCGGCGACACGCTGTGGGAGCTTGGTCTCGACTTCACCGTCAGCCCGGGCAAGACGGGCTTTCGCGGTGCCGAGGAGCACTACCGCCTGAAGGGCAAGGAGCGCTTCAAGATATTCGGTGTGCTGCTCGAAGGCAGGGAGCCGGCCGACGAGGGCGCACCGGTCTATCGCGACGGCAAGAAGGTCGGCGTGGTGACCTGCGCCATGTATTCGCCGCTGGTCAGGAAATCGATGGGCATTGCCCGGCTCGACGTCGACTGCGCGGTCCAGGGCACCAGGCTCGAGATCCGCAACAAGAGCGGCGCCATCAGCGCAACCGCCGAGCCGCTTCCGTTCGACGATCCGAAGAAGACCAAGCGCACGGCGAAAGGCTGAGGCATACTGCGGGTATGGCAGCGAAAAGCATCATCAGCCGCCCGGTCTATGGGACCCTGTCTCCGCAGCCCGGCAAGCACCATCTTTTCGTAGCGGACGCAGAGGGAGCGCTGGCGATTGCCGATCTGGCCGCCAAGGCACCGACGGATTTCTTCGGCGGCGCCCACATCATCTTCATTCCCGGCCGCGACGGTAAATATGCCGAGGCGCTCGAAGCACTGAAGCCGGCGCAGCTCTACCTCGGCCATTCCTTCGCCAGTGCCCTGCCGCGGCTGAAGCAGACGCTGGCCAACGCCCATATGGGCCTCAGGCTCTACCTTGCCGGCACCGAAGGGCTGATCGGCCAGGCCATGCAGGCGGCGCTCGAAGCCGGCATCGACCACACCTCGATCCAGACCGAGCATCGCGGCTCGCTGGCGCGCCGCGTGCAGTGCGTCCATTGCAAGGGCATCACCGAGAACGTCACGACGCAGCCGGCAACCTGTTCGCATTGCGGCCTGCTGCTTCTGGTGCGCGACCACTATTCGCGGCGCCTCGCCGCCTTCCAGGGCGTCTGCATCAACGCCGAGGACCGCAGCGAAATTCCTCCGATCGAGGAGGTCTTTCGATGAGCACCGGCACCACCAAACTCGATGTCGTCGTCAGCGATGTCGTCCCGGTCAACGAGTTGGTGACGCGCTTTCATTTCCGCAGGCGCGACGGCCAGCTTTTGCCGACCTTTTCCGGCGGCGCCCATGTCGTCGTCGAGATGCGCGATGGCGAACGCACCAGGCTCAATCCCTATTCGCTGATGGGCTCGCCGCTCGACACCCGCGAATACACCATCTCAGTGCGCCGCGACGACGCCGGCCGCGGCGGCTCGCTGTTCATGCACAGGCAGGTCAGGCCGGGCACGGAGATGGTGGTCAGCTACCCCGTCAATCTGTTCTCGCTCGACCTTCGGGCCAGGAAGCATCTGATGCTGGCCGGCGGCATCGGCATCACCCCGTTCATGGCGCAGACCGCGCAGCTGGCGGCGCAAGGCGGCAATTTCGAATTGCATTACACCTGCCGCACCGCCTCGCTCGGCACCTATGCCGACCTGCTGAGAGAGCGCTACGACCGCCGGGTCAGGCTTTATCACGACGACCGCGACGAGCGCGTCGATCTCGACCGGCTGTTGTCGTCGCAGCCGCTCGGCACGCATCTCTATGTCTGCGGGCCGTCCGGCATGATCGGCTGGGTGCGCGAACGCGCCGCTGCCCTCGGCTGGCCGCCAGAGACCGTGCATTTCGAGCATTTCGCCGCACCCCAGCCCGGCGCGCCCTTCGACGTGACGCTGGCGCTCAGCGGCAAGACGATCCGTGTCGACGAGCAGCAGAGCCTGCTCGAGGCGATCGAGGCGGCCGGCGTCGATCCGCCCTATCTGTGCCGCGGCGGCGTCTGCGGCCAGTGCGAGACCAACGTGATTTCGCATGACGGCAAATTCATCCACAACGACCACTGGCTGAGCGAGGAAGACCACCGGTCGGGTTGCAAGATCATGCCTTGCGTCTCGCGCTTCGAGGGCAGGTCGCTGGTGCTGGAAAGATAGGAGGCGAGCTTGGGCATCACCTTTCGCAAGGAAACGTTCCGCGACGGCTTCACCTTCAGGAATAGCCCCGAGCACATCAGGCGGTTCCCGTTCCCGTTCCATGAAGACAGCTACATGTATGCGGTCAACATCGAGCCGCATGTCGTCGGGCCGAAGGGCAGCGTGCTGGAGAATTTGATCGACGTCGACGAGCACTATGTCGCCGAGATGCAGGACCGCGCTTTGGTGCTGGCCGAGGATCCGCTGCGCTGCCAGTCGCTGCCGCACATGACGCTGGCCGGCTGGGACCTGCTCGAACTCCTGATGGAGCAGCAGGCGCTGGGCTATCCCGAGCATTTCACGCTGATCCGCGACGGCGATCGCTGGCGCTGGATCAACCGGCCGCTCGGCATCGACGACAGCTTCACCTTCGGCGACGTCTCGACGCTGCCCTATGGGCCGATGGAATACATCACCCGCCAGAGCCAGGGCGATTTCTGCATTCTCGACCAGCGCGACGGCAATCTGTGGATGGATGCCGGCATGGTCACCACCCAGGCCGACTGGTCGCTCGATTTCGACATCGGCATGAACTTCTTCGAATGGCACGCGCCGGTGCCGCTGGCGCACGAGAAGGGGATCTTCGTCCGGGCGCTGAAATTCCTTACCAACATCCAGCAGGGTAAGCCGGCGCGCCGGCTGAACTGGACGATGACCATCAATCCGCGCCTCGACACCAGCCCGGAAAATTACCACAAATGGGGCCCGGACCGCGCCACGGTGACGCCGGAAAACGTCGGCGAAAAAGTGCATCTGCGCGTCGAGCTGCAGAGTTTCTGGCGGCTGCCGCGCTCGAATGCGATCGTCTTCCCGATCCGCTGTTACCTCATCAAGATGGACGAACTGGTGACGCAGCCGAAATGGGCACGCCGCCTGCACCGCGTCATCCGCGACCTGCCCGACGAACTCGCCAATTACAAGGGCCTGACGCGTTATCGGCCGACCTTGGTCGAATGGCTGTCAAAGCTCGACGACGGCAGCCCGACATCGCCGGGCTTCGGGCCGGATTAAAGCTGCCCGCGAAGCTGCTAATCTCCCCCACGAGGGGGGAGATTGGCCAACTCACCCTGCGCTCTGCGGGTAGCAGATGATCGACAGATAGCGCATCGGCAGAACGCTCAACACTTCCGGTCCGTGCGGCGCATCGGCGTCGAAGAACAGGCTGTCGCCGGGCTTCATCGGGTAGAGATTGCTGCCGTGCCGGTAAACCACTTCGCCTTCGAGCATATAGAGGAATTCCATGCCTTCATGCTGGAAGGTCGGGAACACGTCGGAATCCTCCGTCAGCGTGATCAGATAGGGTTCCACGACGACGCCGCTGGTGTTGGAGCCGATATGGCCGAGCAAATTGTACTGGTGGCCGGCGCGCGTGCCGCGGCGTTCGACGTCGAGGCCTTCGCCGGCCTTGACGAAGACGGCACTGCGCTCCTCCTCGAAACGGCGGAAGAAGGCGGTGACCGGAACGCCGAGCGCCCGCGACAGCGCCTGCAACGTGGTCAGCGATGGCGAGGTGATGCCGTTCTCGATCTTCGACAGCATGCCGAGCGAAATGTCGGTGGCGGCAGCCAGATCGGCGACGGTGATGCCGAGCTTTTTGCGGAATGCCCGCACCTCGCGGCCGATCGCGACCTCAAGCACTTTTTCGCGGGTGTCGCGAATGGCGTGAGGGTTCTGGGTGAGCGGCACGCGTATCTTGCGCGGCTCGATCGCGGCGGGTTTGGCTTTGCCCGCCGCGGCGCCGGCATCATGCTTCAGACTGGATGCTTTTTTCGCCATTTCGCCACCCCGGACCTTGCCGATTCATTTCACTCACGGTGAACATATTCGGTGCCGATACAGAAGCGCAACTCTCACGACAAGCCGAATTGCGCAATGACCGGATTTCGCCCGAGCTTCCACGTCGTTTAGAAATCCAGCTCGGCGAAGCGCGGTTTCGCGACAAGCCCTGTTGACAGCATCGAAGGGGCAATTACTGTCCTGTCAGTGAAATTTGTTTCGTTAGAGAAATGAGATTGGGAGGCCCGCATGAAAGATCGTGTTGCCGTCATCGGAGCCGGGCCGTCCGGCATGGCCCAGCTCCGGGCCTTCAAGTCGGCCGCCGACAAGGGCGCCGATATTCCCGAGATCGTCTGCTTCGAAAAGCAGTCCGACTGGGGCGGCCTGTGGAATTACACCTGGCGCACCGGCCTCGACGAGCACGGCGACCCGGTGCATGGCTCGATGTACCGTTACCTCTGGTCGAACGGGCCGAAGGAATGCCTCGAATTCGCCGACTACACGTTCGAGGAGCATTTCGGCCGGCCGATCGGCTCCTATCCGCCCCGTGCCGTGCTGTGGGACTACATCAAGGGCCGCGTCGAAAAATCCGGCGTGCGTCAATGGGTGCGCTTCAACAGCCCGGTGCGCATGGTCACCTTCTCCGACACGACGAAAAAATTCACCGTCACCGCGCATGACCGCACCAACGACGTCACCTATTCGGAAGAGTTCGACAATGTCGTCGTCGCTTCGGGGCATTTCTCCGTGCCCAACGTTCCCTATTTCGAGGGCTTCTCGACCTTCAATGGTCGCATCCTGCACAGCCACGATTTCCGCGACGCGATGGAATTCAAGGGCAAGGATATCTTGATCATCGGCCGCTCCTATTCGGCCGAGGACATCGGCTCGCAATGCTACAAATACGGCGCCAAATCGATAACCTCGAGCTACCGCTCGAAGCCGATGGGCTTCAAATGGCCGGAGAACTGGAAGGAAGTGCCGCTGCTGCAGAAGGTCGTCGGCAAGACCGCGCATTTCAAGGACGGCAGCACCAAAGACGTCGACGCCATCATCCTGTGCACCGGCTATCTCCACTCGTTCCCGTTCCTCACCGAGGATTTGAAGCTGAAGACTGCCAACCGCATGTGGCCGGACGGGCTCTACGAGGGCGTCGTCTGGGAGAAGAACCCGAAGCTTTTCTATATCGGCATGCAGGACCAGTTCTACACCTTCAACATGTTCGACGCGCAGGCCTGGTTCGCCCGCGACGTTATCATGGGTCGCATCAGGCTGCCGTCGGCCGAAGCGATGGCGGAGCACGGCCGGAAATGGCGGGCACGCGAGGAGACGCTGGAAGACGCCGAGCAGATGATCTGGTTCCAGGGCGACTACACCCGAGAGCTGATGGAGCAGACCGACTATCCGGGCTTCGACGTCGAGGCCGTCAATCGGACCTTCATGGAGTGGGAGCACCACAAGGCGGAAGACATTATGGGCTTCCGCGACCATGCCTACCGCTCGCTGATGACCGGCACGATGGCGCCTTTGCACCATACGCCGTGGCTGCAGGCGATGGACGATTCGATGGAGAGCTATCTCGAGGTGAAGGGCGTGGCGGCGGAGTAGCAGTCCGAACGGCGAGTGCCTTGCCTCAGACAACTTCCCGCGCCGGGTCGGCTGCAAGCGCCAGGGAATTTGCGACGTGCTCGAGGTGCTCCTCGTCCAGAATGCTGGTCGCGACGCGGACGGCGTTCGTTTTTCCGGTCGAAAACTTCGCTCCGGCATGGACCGCGATGCCGTGGGCGGCCAGCGTGACCATCGCGTAAGGTTCCGAAGCAACCGGAATGAGGACGCTGAGACCGTGTCCGGCGTCGATATCGACATTGCGTTTGGCCAGTTCGCAGGCGAGCCGTTCGCGGCGGCGGCGGTAGACCTGCTTCGCCCGCTCCACCAGGGCGGCCGTGGCCGGGTCTTGCAGCAGCCAGGCGGTGGCCGCCTGCAGGATGCGGCTGGTCCATCCCGAGCTGAAGCTGCGGTAGGATTGGATCTGCTCGACGATCGTCGCCGATCCGGACAGGACGGCGAGCCGCAGGTCAGGGCCATGGGTCTTGGAATAGGACAGGATATGGATGACGCGATCGGGAAAACGCCGACCCAGCGAAATGCGCGGCGCCGAGGCAATATCGCCGACGCCGTCGTCTTCGACAATCAGCACGTCGGTACCGGCGAGCAGGTCGCCGATGACTTCCAGCCGCGCCGGCGACATGCAGGCGCCGGTCACCGAATGGACGCGCGGCTGGAACAGGAACGCGACCGGCCGCTGCCGCAGAGCGCTGGCGAGCGCGTCCGGCAAGGGGCCGTCACCGTCGCAATCCACCGGGATGATCGGTACGTCGAGATCCTCGAGGATGTCGAGCAGGCGAAGCGCCGTCGGGTTCTCGATGGCCACCGGCGCTCCCGGCGGGACCAGCGCATGCAGCAAGGTGTAGATGGCGTTGTAACCGCCATTGGTGGCCAGGAACGCACCGGGATCGTACGGCCATGACGGGCGCACTGCGGCCTCCAGCTCGGGCAGGATACGCACCCGCTCGTAGCTGTTGAGCTTTTCGGCGCGCGCACCATGCGCCAGCGCGATGTCGAGCGGCGGCAAGAGCCTCACATCGGGCTCCGCGATCGCCAGGTTCAGAACATCCTGTCCGTAATTGCCGCCGCTCATGTGGCGCTCGGGGCGGGCGGCAAAGCGGTTGCCCATGATCCAGGTGCCGTTGCGTCCGCGGCCGCCGATGATCTTGTAGCGCCGCAACTCGCTCCACGCCTGCGAGACCGTCGCCGGGCTGACGCCGAGCACATAGGCCAGATCGCGCACCGGCGGAAGTTTCGCGCCGACCGGCAGCGCGCCGCTTCTGATCAGCGCACTGGTCTCGCGCGCGATGCCGCGCATCGTGCGGTCGCCAAGGCGTTCAGCGAACCATCCTGCATCGAAATCCATCGGCATCGGCGACCGTTGAAGCTAATGTTCAATAACATAATAACATTTGATCGGCAGAAAATAAACATTTACCAATCGCCGGTCAAACATAGCTTTGAAGTTCATGCCGATGGCCGTTTCGATCACTATAGCCACCCGCGATTGGGACTATCTCACTCCCTTGGTCCTGGGTGACGTCGCCTCCAACCGCCTGTCGGTGAAGGTTGACCGCGTCGCCACGCTGATCGCGGATCTCGGCACCGATCCGAACTACGATGCGGCGGAGGTCTCGTTCAGCCGTTATGTGTCGGCCATGGCTTCGGGCGTCGATACGGTGGTTGGACTACCGTGTTTCATTATGCGCGGCTTTCGCCATCGCTGTATCATCACGGTCGAGGACAGTCCGCTGGAGCAGCTTTCCGACCTTGCCGGCAAACGTATCGGCGTCACCGGCTGGCGCGATTCCGGCAACACGTGGACGCGCGGGGCGCTTCGCCGGGAGGGCGTCGGCATCGAGGATGCCTATTGGTTTGCCGGCCGGTTGACATCCGAGCACCCGATCGCCGACCGCCTCGACGGATTCGGCAGGCTGGGGCGCATCGAAACAGCATCGGGCGAGCGCCCGATGATGGAGCTGCTGGCGCAAGGCGAGCTCGACGCCGTTTTCACGCCCTTCATGCCGGACGGCTTTTTCGGCCCGGCTTCCGGCTTCCGGCAAGTGCTGCGCGATTTTCGCGCGGCCGAACGCGCCTATTTCGCCGACGTCGGCTATGTGCCGGGCATGCATCTGGTCGCCGTCAAGGCCGCAGTGGCCAGGGAGCACCCCTGGCTGCCGCAGGAACTCGCCAGGCTGATCGACGAAAGCCAGCGCGTCTGGACGGCAAAGCGCCGAAAATATGCCGACACCTCGCCTTGGATCCTCGAGGAGCTGCTTCATGCGGGGCGCGACCTGCCTGCCTCCTGGAACGCCAGCGGCCTGCCTGCCAACCGGCGCATGATCGAGGATTTCGTCACCGAGCTCCATGCCCAGGGCATTCTGGCGGAACCGATTTCCGCCGAAGCCTTGTTTCCTTTCGAGGCCGGGTCGCGGGCCACCGCCGCCTGACAACGCGCAACGAAGAACACGAAGGAGAATGCCATGAGGACAATCAGCTTCATATTCGCCTCGCTCGTCACCATGCTGGCGCAGGCCGGCTTTGCCCAGGATATCCAGAAGCGATCGGTGAACGAAGACTTGCGGGCCCGGCTGCCGGAAGAGATCCGCACGGCGGGAAAGATCACGGCCGTCAACAACGGCTCGTTCCCGCCCTATGAGATCGTCACTGGCACCGAACTGTCCGGGGCGACCAAGGACATTTCGGACGCTATAGGCCAGCTGCTCGGCGTCGAGGTCGACCATGCCTCGGTCGCCGGCCTGCCGGCTTTGCTGAGCGGCATCAATGCCGGCCGTTATCAGTTCGCGATGGGGCCTGTCGGCGACTATCCCGACCGCCAGAAATCCAACGACTTCGTCGATTGGGTGCGCGAATACGTCGTCTTCGCCGTCGAGAAGGGCAACCCGCAAGGCATCACCTCGCTCGACACCGCGTGCGGCAAGCGCATTGCCGTGATGTCGGGTGGCTCGGCCGAAAAGGTCATCAAGCAGCAGGCGCAGAAATGCACCGAGGGCGGCAAGCCGGCCGTCGAGGTGCAATCCTTCACCGACCAGCCAAGCTCGATACTGGCCGTCCGGTCGAAACGCTCCGATGCATTCTTCTCCTCGCAGGCGCCGCTGACCTATTTCGTCGAGCAGGCGAAGGGCCAGCTGGAACTCGCCGGGGTCGGCCAGGCCAACGGCTTCAAGGACATCTACCAAGGCGCCGTCGTCAAGAAGGGTTCGCCGCTGGGCGGCGTGCTGCTCGACGCCTTCAAGATCCTGATGAAGAACGGCACCTACGCCGCGGTGATGAAGAAGTGGGGCCTCGAGAAGAACATGATCGACGCGCCCGGCATCAACCAGGGCCAGTAGAGGCTGCCATGACCGACGCGACCGCTGCCTACGCGGCCGGGCTGCCGCGGCGTCCCGACGACGCGCTGCGCGACGTCAAACGAGCCCACCGGCCATTCCCGCTCGTCCGGCTGGCGCTCTGGGCATTCACCGTCGCCGTCGCCGCCGGCTTCGCCTATATCGTCGCGGTCAACCCGAATTTCGGCTGGCCGGTGGTCGCCCAGTATTTCTTCGATCCGACGGTCATGCAGGGGCTTTCCGTAACGCTCGGCCTGACGGTCGTGGCGATGATCCTGGGCATCGTGCTCGGCCTGCTGCTCGCCATCGCGCGCATGTCGAACGACAGGCTGGCATCCTTTCTCTCCGGCCTGTTCATCTGGTTCTTCCGCGGAACGCCGCTGCTGGTGCAATTGATCCTGTGGTACAACCTTTCGACGCTGTTTCCGCGCATTTCCATTGGCTTCGCCAGCTGGAACACCAACGACCTGATCACGCCTTTGACAGCCGCCGTTCTTGGTCTGGCGCTGAACGAGGCCGCCTACATGGCCGAGATCATTCGTGGCGGGCTGCTGTCGGTGGACAAGGGACAGGCCGAAACGGCTGAAGCCTTCGGCATGACCCGCGCGCGGGCCTTGCGGCGCATCATCATCCCGCAGGCGATGCGATCGATCGTGCCGCCGACCGGCAATCAGCTGATCAGCATGATCAAGGCGACGTCGCTTGTCAGCGTCATCGCGATGGCCGACCTGCTCTACTCGGTGCAGTCGATCTACAACCGCACCTTCGAAATCATTCCGCTGCTGATGGTTGCAGTGCTGTGGTACCTGCTGATCACCTCGGTTCTCAACGTGGCGCAAGGCGCGATCGAACGCCACTACAGCCGCGGCGACCGCGGCGCCCGTGAGAAGACGGCGACCGCCACACTGGAGGCCGCCAATGAGCGCGCATGACACGCCCCTGGTCAGGGCGCGCAACGTTCACAAGGCGTTCGGCCCGCTCGAGGTGCTGAAGGGCATCGACCTGGACGTCGCGCCTGGCGAGGTGGTGGTCATTCTCGGACCGTCCGGCTCCGGCAAATCAACCTTCCTGCGATGCATCAATCATCTGGAGGCGATCGACCAAGGGTCGATTGAGGTGGACGGCGAGCAGATCGGCTACCGGCTGCAGAACGGCCGGCTCGACAAACTCTCCGACCGGGCGATCGCGGCGCAGCGGCGCAAGATCGGCATGGTGTTCCAGCAGTTCAACCTCTATCCACACATGACGACCCTGCAGAACGTCATCGAGGCTCCGGTCGGCGTTCACCGGGAGAACCGCAAGGAGGCGATCGGCTACGCCCGCGAACTGCTGACCCGCGTCGGTCTCGCCGACAAGATCGACGCCTATCCGCGCCAGCTTTCAGGCGGCCAGCAGCAGCGCGTCGCCATCGCCCGTGCGCTCGCCATCCGCCCGAAATTGATGCTCTTCGACGAGCCGACGTCGGCGCTCGATCCGGAACTGGTCGGCGAGGTCCTCTCCACCATGCGTGATCTTGCCAAGCAGGGCTTGACCATGATCGTCGTCACGCACGAGATCGGCTTTGCCCGCGAGGCGGCGGATCGGGTGGTGTTCATGGACGACGGCAATGTGATCGAGGCCGGGCCTCCGGACGAGGTTCTCGCCAAACCCAGGCACCCGCGCACGCGGGCCTTTTTAAGCCGTTTCATCTGACAGCAAAGCCGGCACGATTACGTGCTCGGCAAAGGACCTTCGATGCCAAAGACCTCCAACCAGTTCGCCGACATTTCCGACTTCGCCGACAAGGCCGCCGAGCTTGCGGCGGTTCGCCAGCACCTGCACGCGCATCCCGAGCTTTCATTCCAGGAGCACGAAACGGCTACATACGTTGCCGAACGGCTCGAAGGCTGGGGCTACGAGGTGACGCGCAATGTCGGCGGGCTCGGCGTCGTCGGCCGCTTGCGCCAGGGCAGCGGCCGCAGCATCGCCATCCGCGCCGACATGGACGCCTTACCGATTACCGAAGCGACCAATCTCCCTTATGCCAGCCAGGCCAGCGGCAAGATGCACGCCTGCGGCCATGACGGCCACACCACGATGCTGCTCGGCGCCGCCGAATACCTGGCGCGCACGCGGCACTTTAACGGCACGGTGAACCTCATCTTCCAGCCGGCCGAGGAAGCCGGCAAGGGAAGCGGGGCGCAGGCGATGATCGCCGACGGCCTGTTCGAGCGCTTTCCCTGCGATGCGATATTCGGGCTGCATAACCATCCGGGCGCGCCGACGGGTTCGTTCCTGATGCGCGCCGGGCCGCTGATGGCGGCGAGCGATACCGTCACGATCAAGATTACCGGGCGTGGCGGCCACGCCTCGCGTCCGCACCTGACGGTCGACCCGATCGTCGCTGCCGCCAACATCGTCATGACCCTGCAGACGGTGGTGTCGCGCAACGTCAACCCGATCGAGACGGCTGTCGTTACCGTCGGCACCATTCACGGCGGCACGGCCTCCAACGTCATCCCGGAACACGCCGAGATCACGCTGAGCGTCCGCTCTTTCTCGGCCGAGATTCGCGACACGCTCGAGCAGCGTATTCGCAATATCGCAGCACTTGTGGCGCAGGCGCATGGCGCAACGGTCGAGATCGATTACGAGCGCGGCTACCCGGTGGTGATCAATTCGGAGGGCGAGACGTCCTTCGCGACAGACGTCGCTGTCGAGCTCGTCGGTCAGGACAAGGTGTCTGTCTGCCCGTTGATCCCCGGCAGCGAAGATTTTTCTTATTTCCTCGAACACAAACCCGGTTGCTTCCTGCGCCTCGGAAACGGCGAGGATTCAGCCATCCTGCACAGCCCGAAATACGATTTCAACGACGGCAATCTGACCGTCGGCGCAGCGCTCTGGGCTCGACTGACCGAGAGATTCCTGGCCATTTGATTCACATCTGCGGCTTGGATTGTCGATCGGCCGGTCGAGCAGAATTGGGGCGACCGGCCGCGCGACTATCGTCAACGAACTCTCACCGCATTCCGCCTCTTCGAATAGGATAAGAGTTTCGCTCTCAGACGAACAAAAAGTCGCTCGTCGTCAGCGTGTTCGTAAAGTTTGCGAGAGTAACTTGATCGACTCCCGCGGTAATGATGGTGTCGGTTCCAGTTTGCGCAATAGTGAGATCATCGAACGATTGCACGCCCTCCACGCCACTAAACACGATAGTGTCGCCTTGGGTCTGGCTGAAATCGTAGATGGTGTTGTGGGTTCCGACCGTCATGGAACCATCGTCCTTGAATATGAATTGATCTCTGCCGCCCTGAGCGAACTCGCTCAGTTGCCCGTCTCCCCACATGTCATTGATGACCGTGCAGCCGGGTGCCGCGCTCCCGGCGTACAGGGTATCGTTTCCACCCTTGGCCGAACCGGACATTTGCAGGGCGTCGCCGCACAGGAAGTTACGGACCTGGCCGCTTTCGCTGTTCTGGCCCCCGGTAAGAATGTCGTTGCCGCCCTGGGCGGAACCGGACATATCGCGCGCGTCGCCGTATAACTCGTTTAGAACATCAGGGAAGGCGCTTTTGTCCCCGCCGGTCAGGGTATCGTTGCCGCCCACAGCGCTGCCGAGCATCGTGACCGCATCGCCATACCCCAAATTATGAGTGCCTTGCAGCACGGCCACGTCGTCGCCCCCAAGCGCATGGTCGGACATGTTGCCGCCCGCGTCCCCGTAGAAAGTTATCTCCGAGCCACCCGCGCTCGTGAAAGTGTCGTTGCCGCCCGCGGCGAAACCGGAAAGATCACCGCCCGCATCGCCATAAAGAGTTTTGCTCCCGATCTCCCCACCCAGGTCCGTATAGTGGTCGTCGCCGCCCTGAGCATGGTCAGACATGTTGCCGCCGGCGTCGCCGAAGAAAGTGTTGGTGGAAAAGAAGCCACCCGTGAAGGTATCGTTGCCACCCTTGCTGTAGTCCGACATATCGCCGTCGGCATCGCCGTAGAAAGTGTTGAAGGAGTCGGTCCTAGTCGTGAAACTGTCGTCGCCGCCTTGCGCATTGCCGGACATGTTGCTGCCCGCGTCACCGTAGAAAATGTTATTGGCTTCTATCGAGCCCTGGAAGGTGTCGTTGCCGCCCTTGCCATGGTCGGACATCTCGCCGCCCGCGTCACCGTAAAAGGTGTGATCGGCTCCTTGTCGAGTGCTGGTCACGAAAATGTCGTCGCCGCCTTGAGCAAAGCCGAATATGTTGCCGCCGGCGTCGCCGTAGAACGTGTTGTCTACCCGTCTACCCACTTCACTGCTCAACGTATCGTTGCCGCCCTTGCTGTGGTCCGACATATCGCCGCCGGCATCGCCGTAAAAAGTGTTGAAGGAGTCGCCCTCGGCCCTAAAACTGTCGTCGCCGCCCTGAGCATGAACGAACATGTTGCCGCCGACGTCACCGTAGAAGACGTAGGTGCCTAGCGAGGCGCCTGTGAAACTGTCGTTGCCGCCCTTGCTGTGGTCCGAGCTATCCTCGCCGGCATCTCCGAAAGCAGTGGTGGTGGAGGATGGCGATCCCGTGAAGATGTCGTTGCCCCCCCTCGAGAAATCTAGCAGGCTTCCGCCAGCATCGCCGATTAAGATGTTTGTATTTAGATCGCCTGCGAGGACGTCATCGGTGCCCCGTTGACGATCTACTAGATCACCGGGAGTAAAGGGAACGCGTATAGCCATTGTTCGCTCTCCTGTTAAGCCTGCCCGTCCGGTGACAGCCGTACGATGTGAGGTAACAGCGAGCAATCATCCCGAATGGCTATATCTTTAGGCGTAGGGATCGGTGCCTCGTTAACGGCGCGCTTGGCGGCAGCTTCCTGAGGCCGTCCTATTCCGGACTATCCCAGCCTTGCGCGAGCCTTCGCCGTCCAGGCGTTGAACAGCCGGTCGGCGACGATGCCGATGAAGGCAATGGCCAGGCCGGCGACGATGCCGCGGCCGGAATCGGCCTTGGACAGGGCGATGAACACCTCCTGGCCGAGATCGCGGGTGCCGACCATGGCGCAGATGATGATCATCGCCAGTGCCATCAGGATCGTCTGGTTGACGCCAAGCATGATCTCTGGAAGGGCCAGCGGCAGCTGCACGCGAAAGAAGGTCTGCCGCCTGGTGCAGCCGGACACCTTCGCCGCCTCGATCAGCGCCGGCGGCACCTGCCGGATGCCGTGATTGGTGTAGCGGATCGCCGGCACCACGGCGAAGGCGACGGTGGCGATCATCGCGGTGACGTCGCCGACTCTAAACAGCATCACCACCGGAATGATGAAGCAGAACGACGGCAGCACCTGCAGCGTGTCGATGACCGGCGTGACGGCCTTTTCGAAGCGGTCGCTGCGCGATGCCATCAGCCCGATCGGAATGCCGATGAGGCAAGCGATAAAGGCCGAGATGCCGCACAAATAGACCGTCGCCATGGTCTTTTCCCAAAGGCCGGTGACGGCGCAGAACGCTGTCAATGCCGCGACCAGAGCGGCGAGGCGGAAGCCGCCGAGCTGGTATCCGGCAAGGCCAAGGAGACAAACCGCGCCCAGCCACGGAAAGCCCTCGCAGAAGGCGCGCACCGGGTTCAGCACGTTGAGGATAAGCGCCACGCGGAACGCTTCGATCGTGTCGAAGAAGTTGATGGTGATCCAGTTGACCGCCGCCTTCCACAAAGGCGCGGTGGTGAAGGTGATCGCTTTCGGCACCGCGGCGAACGCCGGCACGAACAGGCCGAGCAGCGTGGCGATGGCGAGGATGACAACGGCCAGCGTCAGATTGGGATAGCGCCGCCAGAAACTGGTGCCGGCCTGGTGGCGGACATTGCCCTTGGCGTGATTGTGGGCGATCGCCTGGCTCAGCCGGTCGAGTGCAATTGCCAGTGCGACAATGGCGAGGCCAGCCTCCATCGCCTCGCCGACCTTGAGCGCGCGCAGCGCCAAAAGCACGTCATAGCCGAGCCCACCGGCGCCGATCATCGAGGCAATGATCACCATATTGAGCGCCAGCATGATGACCTGGTTGACGCCGACCATCAATGTCGGCCGTGCCGACGGCAACAGCACCCGCCACAGCTTCTGCCGTGCCGTGCAGCCGGCCATCTCGCTGAAATCGTCGATCTCCGACGGCACCCGCGACAGGCCGAGCATCGTCGCCCGCACCATTGGCGGCGTCGCGAAAATTGCCGTCGCGATCATTGCCGAGACCGGGCTGTTGCCGAAAAGAAGCAGCATCGGGATGAGATAGGCGAAGGTCGGGATCGTCTGCATCAGATCGAGGGCAGGGGAGATCAACAGCCTCTCCGCCCAGGGCTTGCGCCATGCCCAGATGCCGGCGAACAGCCCGGTGACAATGCAAAACGGCACGGCGATCGAGATTAAGCCCAGCGTCAGCATGGCGCTGGTCCATTGCCCGAACAGCGCGATGTAGAGAAAACAGCCGCCGGCCAGCGCACCCAGCTTCCAGCCGCCGGCGGCGCGTCCGGCAAGGTAGGCGGCAGCGCAGACGCCGACCCAGGACAGGCGCGGCAACACGACCATATCGGCGCCATGGCCGATCTTGAGATTCTTGGCCAGAAGAGCCAGCGCGAAATCGAGCGGCACGCCGAGCACCGCGGTGATCGAACGGGTCAGCCAGGAGAAATTCGACTTCACCCAGTTCATCAGCGCACCGACCCAGTCTGCGACAGGAACGATCGCGCCGGCCGGGTAATTGACCGCCCAGGGCAGGCTTTCCTGCAGCAGGAAGACGATAAGCACGGCGGCGAGCGCGCAGGCCCAGATCGCCAGCCAGGTTTGAACCGGCCGGGGCCTCGCTGCGCTGGCGCTTGCCGTGACCGTCATGCGCCGGCCCCACGACGTTCTATGCCGGCGAGAAGATCGATCACCGCCTGCGGCGTGACCTCGCCGATCGGCTTTCCGGCGCCGTTGACCACCGCGAAGGGCTTGCCGGCAGAGACGATATCAGCCGAAAAACTCGATATCTTGGCATCCGGCGCGACCGTGCCGCCGTACTCGGCGCCGTCGCAGGCGCGCATCAGGCTGCGCGCCGATATCACCTTGGCGCGATCGACATCGCGCGTGAATTCGGCGACATAGTCGGTCGCCGGATTGACCACCAGCTCTTCCGGCGTGCCGATCTGGATGACCTCGCCGTCCTTCATGATGGCGATCCGGTCGGCCAGCCGGATGGCCTCGTCGAAATCATGGGTAATGAAGACGATCGTCTTGTGCAGCATGGTCTGCAGCCGCATCAGCTCGTCCTGCATCTCGCGGCGGATCAGCGGATCGAGGGCCGAGAACGGTTCGTCGAGGAACCAGATTTCCGGCTTCGTGGCGAGGCTGCGGGCGATGCCGACACGCTGCTGTTGTCCGCCGGAAAGCTCGCGCGGATAGAAATGCTCGCGGCCGCGCAAGCCAACCAGCTCGATGACTTCACGGGCCCGCTTCTCGCGCGTCGGCCGGTCCTGCCCCTGGATGCCCAAGGGAAAGGCGATGTTCTCCAGTACGTTGAGATGCGGCAGCAAGGCAAAATTCTGGAACACCATACCCATGCGATGGCGTCGCAGCTCGATCAGCGCGGCATCGGAAATCTTGAGCAGGTCCTTGCCTTCAAACTCGACCTTGCCGTGGGTCGGCTCGATCAGCCGCGACATGCAGCGCACCAGCGTCGACTTGCCTGACCCCGAAAGTCCCATGATGATGAAGATCTCGCCCTGGCGGATTTCGAGATCGACGGCGCGCACCGCGCCGACCAGTCCGGCGGCGGCGATGTCCGCCAGGCTGGCCTTGCCGTCGCGCTGGCGGATGAAATTGGCCGCGTCCGCGCCAAACAGCTTCCAGACATTGCGACAGGCAAGTTTTATCGGGCGTGCATCGTTGCCCGCTTTCGCCGCCTGTTCAATCGTATCGCTCATTCAATCGTCCTTCTGGAATAGGGGATCGAGACCCGGCCCTGAGTGGCCGGGTCGTCGCGTTTCCAGTCAGACGGTCACTCGGCCCAGGCTTTCCAGTCGGCTTCGTGGGCGGCGATCCAGGCGGCGGCGACGTCTTCCGGCGTCTTGCCTTCGAGATCGATCTCGCCGCTCATCTTGTTGAGCTCGTCGGTATCGACCGTGTAGTTTTTCGCGACCTTGTAGGCGACCGGCCATTTGTCCTTCATGCCGGCCCAGGAATATTTCCAGATCTCGCCATGCGGCTTGCCGCAGTCATATTTGGCGTCGGGGTTCACGCCCCATTTCGGGTCGTTGTAGCATTCCGGCGTATAGTCGGGGAATTCGACCCATTCGCCCTTGTATTTAGCCGGCGCCCAATGCGGCGAATAGATCCACAGCATGATCGGCGCCTTGCGCTGATAGGCCGAGTCCAGTTCGGCGAACATCGCCGCATCGGTACCGGCATGGATGACGGTGAAGGGCAGCTTCAGCGCCTCGACGCGTTCGTCGTCAAAACCTTCCCATGTTACGGGGCCGCCGAGATAACGCCCCTTCGGCGCGGTTTCGGCGGTCGAGAATGCTTCGGCGCATTTCGGGTCTTTCAGCGCTTCCCAGTTCGGCAGGCCGGGGCATTTCTCTTTCATATATTCGGGAAACCACCATTCTTCCTTGGCCTTGGGTCCGAGCTTGCCGAGACGTTCGGTCTGGCCGGTCGCGTCCGAGGCCTTCATCGCCTCGCCGGCCGTCGTGTCCCAGAATTCCAGGCCGACATCGATGTCGCCATTGGTCAGGCCGGTGGTCAGGCTGGAGAGATAGTCGGCGGTCGGATACTCGACGGTGTAGCCGAGCTTTTCGAGGATGCCGCCGAGGATCTTGGCGTTCAGATTGACGCTGGTCCAGTCGAACAGCGCGATCTTGATCGGGTCGTTGGATTCCGGCGCTGCCGCATAGGCCGAAGACGTCAGCGCGCTCGCCGCGGTAAGTATTAAGGCTCCCATTGAGAAACTCGAAATCATGTTCCGAAGTGACATGCTTGTTCTCCTGTCAAGCTCTGGTGAAGTTATCGTTCGTTCCCTTCTTGCGTCTTTTTTTGATTGTGTTGGAAAAGCTGGTCGTTGCGCAAGGGCGTTGGCGCCAGATTGCTGCCGGCGCTGAAGCGGCGCAGAGCGGATGGTGCCCAATTTTGTGAAAATGTGCCGGAGGGGACCGTGTCATGGCTGCCGATGGATTGCCGCCAAGGCAGTCCGCAGATCGATCGCCGGTCTGGCGGCGCTATGAAAGGTGCGAGCCATCAAGGTCCCATGATCTCAGCTGTCGGCCTGGCGAACCCATCTCGCCAGAGCCGTTTCATGGGATGAAATTATATATACCAACATTCATGTCTCGCAACGCGTAATGCCGTCACGGTCATGCAATTCGGACAGGGCACTGCCGCCCGAGTATCCTCACGACATGATCAGGCCGCCATCGACATTGATGGTCTGCCCGGTGATGTAGGCCGCATCGTCGCTGGCGAGAAAGCTGACCAGGCCGGAGACATCCTCGCCGCTGCCGGCGCGGCCCATCGGGATGTTCTTCACCCATTCGGCCATCAGTTCGCCGGGCTTGTAATCGCCCATCAGCTTGCCCCACGCCGCGTCGTTATAGGCCCACATGTCGGTGTCGATGATGCCGGGGCAGATCGCGTTGACGGTGATCTTCTCCTTTGCCACTTCCTTGGCCAGGCTCTGGGTGATGCCGACGACGCCGAATTTCGAGGCCGCATAATGCGGCGTGTAGATAAAGCCCTGCCGCGCCTGGCCGGATGCGGTGTTGATCAGCCGGCCGCCGTCGCCGTGCTTGCGGATGCGCGCGATCGCCTCCTGGCAGCACAGGAACACGCCCTTGGTGTTGACCGCCATCACCTTGTCCCATTCGGCCTCTGTCATCGCCTCGACCCTGGCGATTGTGATGACACCGGCATTCTGTACGGAGATGTCGACGCGGCCGAACTGTTGCTCGGCCAGGTCATAGAGGGCGACGACCTCGTCCTTCCTGATCACGTCCATGCGCAGCGATGCGACCCTGGCGCCCGCAGCCTTCAGGTCGGCGGCAACCTCATCGACGCGCGCGTCGATGGCGCTGACGACGACCGCCGCACCTTCCGCGGCGAAGCGCCTGGCCATTGCCGCCCCAATGCCGCCGCTGGCGCCGGTGATGACCGCCGTTTTTCCCTGGAATCGCTTCTGCATCTTTTCTCCTACCAGCAGACGAAGCCGCCATCGACGATCAGGTCGATGCCGGTGACGAAACTCGAGGCGCGGCTGGCCAGGAACACGGTCGGGCCGACCATCTCTTCCGGCGCCGCCATGCGGCCCATCGGGGTGTCGCGCTCGAAGATCTTGACCTGATCGGCGACCTCCGGCCGCTTGTTCATCGGCGTCAGCGTGTAGCCGGGGCTGACGACATTGACGCGCAGGCCGCGATCGGCCCATTCCATGGCCAGGCTCTTCGACATGTGGATGACCGCGGCCTTCGACGAATTGTAATGCGCCTGGGTCAGGCCGCGATTGACGATCGAGCCTGACATCGAGGCGATGTTGATGATCGAGCCTTTGCCCCGCGTCAGCATGGCGCGGGCCTCGGCCTGGCAGGACAGGAACACGCCGCTGACATTGACGTCGTAGAGCTTCTGCCATTTCTCCAGCGACAGCGTCTCGGCCGACTCAGCTCCGGCGACGCCGGCATTGTTGACGGCGACCGTCAGCGCGCCGAGTTCCTTCTCCGTACGCTCGATCGCGGCCGCAAGATCGGCCTCTGACGTCACCGTGCCGTTCAGCACCAGCGCCTTGCGGCCAAGTGCCGTGATCCGGTGCGCGGTCTCCTCCAGCCCGCCTTTGGAGGCGTGGCCGAAGCAGGCTATGTCGGCGCCGGCCTCGGCCAAGCCGATGGCGATTGCTTGGCCGATGCCGCTGCCGGCGCCCGTAACAAGTGCCACGTCACCATGAAGTTCGAATAGTTTCATCGTCGGTCCCTCTGTTCCAACCGCCGTCCTCCGGAAATAAAGGGGCGCCAACTCTGTTGCTGGCGCCCCGCGCGGTCTGGTGCCCGGGAGGATACCACCTGCTGCGCTTTGTTTCGATGGGCCGTCCTAGCTCGTGGCAAGTTCCATGACGGCGACATTGCTCGCTTCGCTGCGGTCGAGAATGCCGCGTTGCCGGCCGCGGCTCAGCACCAGCACGCGATGCGACAGGCCGAGCACTTCCTCGAGATCGGAACTCACCACCACCACCGCCATGCCGGAACGGGCAAGGTCGGCGATGACATCATAGATTGCGGCGCGAGCGCCGACATCGATGCCGCGCGTCGGCTCGTCCAGGATGAACACCTTGGGCGGGCGCGACACCCATTTGGCAATGATCACCTTCTGCTGGTTGCCGCCGGAGAGCTTGCTGACCGCCTGGTTCGGCCGGCCCTTGACGCCGAGCCGGCGAATGCCGGCCTCGGCGAATTTCTGTACCGCCTTCGGGAACACCCAGCCATTCGGCGCGACATGGTCGAAATTGCCGATCGCCAGGTTCTCGCCGATCGTCTGGTCGAGCACCACGCCTTGCGCCTTGCGGTCTTCCGGTACGAGAACGACGCCGGCCTTGATCGCCGCCGCCGGGCCATTGAGATGCACCGGCTTGCCGGCGACGCGCACCGAACCCGATGAGATCGGATCGGCGCCGGCGATCGCCCGCACCAGCTCCGTGCGTCCGGCGCCGATCAGCCCGGCAATGCCGAGGATTTCGCCGGCCCGCACTGAAAAGCTGACATTTTGAAAGCTGCGTTCCGGCGAGGACAGGTTCTCGACGTCGAGCAGCGTGTCGTTGCCCGGCGCCGATACCGTAGGGAACATCCGCTCGACGCTGCGGCCGACCATCTGCTCGACCACGGTGCGCACCGGAATGTCGGCGCGCTCGTGCCGGGCGACGATGCGCCCGTCGCGCATCACCACCACGCGATCGGCGATTTGGGCGATCTCGTCCAGCCGGTGGCTAATATAGATGAAGGACATGCCTTCCGCCTTGAGCTTGCGGATTTGCTGGAACAGGAGCTCCGTTTCCTCGCCGCCAAGGGCGGCCGTCGGTTCGTCGAAGATCAGCAACTCGGCATTGAGCGTCAGCGCCTTGGCGATTTCGACCTGCTGCTGGGCGGCGATACGCAGCGTGCGCACTTTGCGCTCGGGCGAGACATCGAGGCCGAGGCGCTTCAACTGGGCCGATGCCCGTGCATTCATTGCTGCGCGGTCGATGCGGCCGCCGCGCATCGGCAGGCGCCCCACATAGACGTTTTCGGCGACCGACAGATCGGGCAAGAGCTTCAACTCCTGGTGGATCATGCCGATGCCGGCGTCGATCGCCGCGGCAGGATTGGCGGGGGAATAAGGGTTCCCCCGCCAGGTGATGGTGCCGGCATCGGGTTTCGTCGACCCGGCGATGATGTTCGAGACAGTCGACTTGCCGGCGCCGTTTTCGCCAAGCAGCGCCACGACCTCGCCCGGCCGCACCTCGAAGCTCGCATCGGCCAGGACCTGCACCGGCCCGTAGCTCTTGCAGAGGCCGCTGACGACGAGCCCGTTATGGGGGCTGTGCGTATGGCGAGGATCGGTGGACATCGTTGCGCTCGTTGACTGCCGGACTGGTCTCAATCAGGGATGCTTGGCGATGAACTGCTCGACATTGTCCTTGGTGGTCAAAGTCGCATCCTGCAGCTGTTCGGCGGGAATGGTCTCGCCGGCCACCAGCTTGATTGCCGCGTCGACGGCAAGCCGGCCCATGCCTTGCGTCTGCTGCGTTGCCGTCACGTCGAAGACGCCGTCCTTTAGTGCCTTGAGCGCCGCCACGTCGCCGTCGAAGCCGGCAACCCAGACCTTGTGGCCGGGATTGGCGACCTTTACCGCCTGCGCCGCACCGAGCGCCAGCGCGTCGGCCTGGCCGATGACGATCGACACATCCGGATGCGACTGCAACAGATCCTGCGTCAGCTTGAAGCCTTCGTCCTGGTGCCAGCCTTCGCTCCACAATTCGCCGACGACCTTGATGTCGGGATAGTTCTTCAGCGCTTCGCCGCAGCCCTTCGAGCGATCGACCTCGGGCGTCGTACCCTTCTGGCCGTGGATGATGATCAACTCGCCCTTGCCGCCGGCCTGCTTGGCGATGTAGTCGCAAACCGCCTTGGCCGATGCCACGCTGTTGGTGGCGATGAAGGTGTCGCCGGGTGCGCCGTCGGCGTTGCGATCGACATTGATCACTGGGATGCCGGCCGCCTTGGCCGTCTTGGTCGGCACGGTGGCGGCGGTGGCGCCGGCTGGAATGTAAATCAGCGCATCGATGTTCTGCGTGATCAGGTCCTGCACCTGGCTGACCTGGGTCGCCGAATCGCCCTTGGCATCGACGGTAACGACCTCGATGCCCTTTTCCTTGCCATAGGCTTCGACGGACTGCTTGATCTGGTTGAAGAAGTCGGCCTGCAGATTGGCGACGGCGAGGCCGAGCTTCTTGGCCTCCTTGGCCGAGGCCATATCGGACAGGCCAAGCAGCGGGATGACGGCCGCGGCGGCAAGCAGCAATGAACGTTTGGTCAGCATGTTATTCCTCCGTTGATGTTCAATCTGTCCTGCCCGCGCATCGCGGCGCCCCTTGGCCGAACAACTCCCAGTTTCGGATCACCGATCCGTTTTCGCCCGAATATCCGGGTGAATCTCATTGAGCCCAATTCTTCATTGTGCCCATTCTTCATTGTGCTCGGCGCCGCCAGGTGTCGGTGGCCACCGCCAGCGCGATCACCACGCCGATAACCACTTGCTGGATGAAGGGCGAGACACCGAGCAGGTTCAGCCCGTTGCGCAGCACGCCGATGATGAGGACGCCGATGGCGGTGCCGCCGATCGAGCCGACGCCGCCCGACAGGCTGGCGCCACCGATCACTACCGCCGCGATGGTGTCGAGTTCGTAGCCGAGGCCGGAGCTCGGCTGGACGGAATCGAGCCGCGCGGCAAGCACGATGCCGGCGAGACCGGCCAGTACGGCGCAGATCGCATAGACCCAGTTCGTCAGCGACTTGACCGGTATGCCGGACAGCCGGGCGACTTCGGCACTGCCGCCGATTGCGTACAGGCTACGGCCGGTGGCGCGGTAGTTGAGGAAGATCGCGAAAACGACGGCAAGCACGATCATCAGCCCGACGGTGACCGAGAGGAAGCCGAAATGCCGGATGATCGACAGGCTGGTGAACCAGTCGGGAAAGCCGACGATCTGCGAGCCGTCGGTGATCATGTTGGCGAGACCGCGCGCCACAGACATCATCGCCAACGTGGCGATGAAGGGCGGCAGCTTGGTGATCGTGACCAGCAGGCCCGAAACCAGGCCGCAAAGACCGGCGACGACGAGGGCCGCGGCGATGCCGGCGGGCAGGCCGAGATTGAGATAGTCCGGATGGGCGACGAAGCCCATCACCATGGAAGCCAGTGCCAGCACCGAGCCGACGGACAGGTCGATGCCGCCGATCAGGATGACCAGCGTCATGCCGATCGCCATGATGCCGAGCACGGTGACCTGGTCGAGCACGTTGAGGATGTTGCGGATGGTCAGGAACGTGTCGGTGGTCAGCGAGAGCGCCAGGCACAGCAGAACCAGTCCGATCAGCGGACCCATGGTTCCGGCAAAGACAGCTGAAAACCTTGCGCCTGCCGTAGCCTGCGCGCCAGCGCCTGCCTTCAACTCGCCTGCCTTCAAATTGCTTGTGTCGTTGCTCACAGCCACTTTGTCTCCTCCACAGCAATCCGGCGCTGCATCACCGGGCCACTTTGCTCACCAGGCTCCTCCCTGTGAACAATTTATCTTTAACATGCAATTTTGTTCAGCTAAACTGTTCGTCGGAAAATTGTCAAGGCCTGCCGCTTCATTCGAGGACGGGTTTGCGCTGTCCGCCGGTTTGGCTTACGCAAGGTCTTCGAAATCTTGGGCATTTCGAAGTCGCCGGATTGGAATTTCATGAGCAGAGCCGGGCGGCTGCGGCAAGGCAAACAGATGACGATCGTAGAGAACGAAAGAGCCTCGCGCTTCCCCGACGCTGAACTCAAGGCCCGCGCCGCCTGGCACTATTACGTCGAGGGTCTTACACAGGAACGGATTTCCGAAATTCTTGGCGTCGGCCGCATCAAGGTGCATCGCATTCTCTCCGCCGCCCGCGAAGAGGGGGTCGTCCAGTTTCGCATCCGTGACAGCGTCGTCGAATGCGTGATTTTGGAGGAAAGCCTGAAGCAGCGGTTCGGGCTCAGCCAGGCCGTGGTCGTGCCGTCGGCAGCCGACCGAAGCAATGCGCCGCTGATGATCGGCCACGCCGCTGCCGCCTACCTGGCCGACCATGTGAATGCCGGCGATGTCATCGCGCTGGGCTGGGGGCGGACACTGAAATTCGCCATCAATGAATTGCCGCGGCGGCCCATCGCCAGGACGACGGTGGTTTCGATGCTTGGCGGCCTCACCCATGCCCAGCCGCTCAACCCGACAGAAAGCGCCTGGGATTTCGCCGAAAAGATAGGTGCGGAATGCTTCCTGCTGCCGGTGCCGGTCTATGCCGACAGGCCGGAGCAGCGCGACGCCTTCATGAGCCAGCGCAGCGTTCAGGACGTCGTCTTCCGCGCACGCCGGGCAAACATCGCCGTGCTCAGCGTCGGCTCGTTTTCCAACGACAGCCCGATCGCCAATTATGGCTTCATCAAGCCAAGCGAACTCGAGGAATTGCAGGCGGCCGGTGCCGTCGGCGATATTCTGTGTCATTTCATCGACGCCGAGGGCCGCCCGGTCGACCACGAGGTCAACCGCCGCGTCTGCGCCTATCCGCTGCAGGATCTGTCGGATATCCCGAGCATCATCCTGGTGTCGGGAGGCAGCGAGAAGGTTGCGGTGATGCGGGCTGCGCTCGCCAACACCAAGGTATCGGTTCTGATCACCGACGAAGACGCGGCAAAGGGGCTGCTCAACCGCTAGATTTCGCGGAGAGCGCCGAGGCGGGTATGGATATCGCGCGTCGCCTGGTAAAGGTCGCGGTAGATTGCCTTGCGGTCGCGATAGGCGGCGACAAGCCCGTCGACCGGATCGACATGCCTGGTGGGAGCGGCAGCCATTGCCTGCGCGGCGGCTTCCGGTGAGGCAAACCAGCCGACAGCCGCTGCCGCCAGCATGGCAGCGCCGAGTGCGGCGGCTTCGTTGACCGGCGAAACCGAGAGCGGCCGCTGGAGCACGCTTGCCATGATCTGCATGAGCAGTGCGCAATTGGTGCCGCCGCCGGCGGCAATCATCGCCGCCCGTCCGCCGGCCCGGGCTTCCATGGCCTCAGTGGCGACGGCCTGCTCGAAGGCGATGCCTTCCAGGACAGCGCGGAAGAGATGCTCCGGCCGGTGATCGAGCGACAGGCCGACAATGGCGCCGCGCGCTGCACCGTCCCAATAGGGGCTCATGACGCCGGCCCAATAGGGCATGATGAGCAGGCCGTCGCTGCCCGCGGCAACATCCAGCGCAGCCTTCTCCAGCGCTGCCGCCGACGGCGAACCGGTCGTGCGAACGATCCAGTCGACCAGCTGCATGCCCGAGCGTAGCACGGTCTCCAGCATGAAACCGGAGCCGGTCGGCGAGACCAGCGTTCGAAAGGCGTCCGAGGTTTTCACCTTGCCGGAATAGCAGCCGCTGACCACGCCGGAACCGAGCGAGAGATAGCTCTTGCCCTCGCCGTAAACGCCCATGCCGAGGCCCATAGCTTGGCCGTCACCGGCGCCGGCAACGACCGGCGTGCCGGCCTTCAGGCCGGTCAGCTGCGCTATGCTTGCGGAAAGACTGCCGCAGACCACGCCCGGCGCGACCAGCTCGGGCAATTGCTCCAGTTGCAGCCCCGCCGCCGCAACGAGCTCTGGACGCCAAGTGCCTTTCTCAACGTCGAGCAGCCCGAGCGGATCCGCACTTGCGGTGCTGGTGACCAATCGCCCGGTCAGTCGCTGGACGAAGAATCCGTGCACGTCGACCAGCGCCGCTGCCTGGCGAAGCACTTGCGGCTGGTGCTCGGCAAGCCAGGCGATGGCGTAGAGTGCCGGCGTCGGGTCCGGCGGCTTGCCGCTCCAGTCGCGGATCGCCTCGCGGCCGAGTTCGGCCGACAGCCTGATAACCTGCGGACGGGCGCGTTCGTCCAGCCACAGGATCGCCGGGATGAGTGCTTTGCCGGCGCTGTCCACCAAAGTGAAGGTCTCGCGCTGATGAGCGATGCAGATCGCCGCCACCCGCGCAGCGCCGACCGCCTCGGTGACCTGCTTCAATGCGCCAAGCAGCGCCGTCCACCAATGTTCGGCGTCCTGCTCGAAATGGCCGGGCTTCGGATTTGAAAGCGGGTACGGCTCGCGCGCCTGGAACAGCTCCTCGCCGTCGCGCGTGAAGGCAATTGCCTTCACGGCCGTGGTCGAGGCGTCGATCCCGATTACGACATCTTCCATCAGGCGGAGATCCGGCGGGGTCAGGCCGCGTTGGTGGCGAACCGTCCGTCTGACTGGTCGAGACGGCGGCGGATCTGGGTTATCACCATCGAATCGTCGGGTACACAATTTTCATAGGTCAGGAAGTCGCCGGTCTTGAGCGGCTTGACCACCTTGGCGCGTTCGGCAAGGCCGAGCGGCAGGGCGCCGCAGGCGCGCGCATCCTCCCAGGTCATGGCGAAGCCGCGATAGTCGTTCTCGCCGATCATGCCGAGAGATTGGCCAATGCCGAGATCGCTCTTGGCAACCGCCACCGCCTCGGCGACCGGATGGTCGAGCGGCTCCATGTCGGCACGCTTGTAGACCACCGCGCGCGCCGCCGACAGCGGCACTTCCAGGCTGGTCAGATGATAGGGCCGGAAGATCGTGAAATAGGGGCCTTGGCCGACCTTGAGGTCGATCATGCGCTCCAGCACACGCGGATGCCGGGTCTCGATGATGCAGAACACGCCGGGCGCCACACCCTTGCCGATCGAGTAATCGACAACGCCCTTGCGGTGCAGCACGCCGCCATCCTCGCGCGGGCAAAGCACGCTTGCCAGCTCCTCCAGCGTTGCGGTCGGGCCGTGCATGCCCGGCACATCGGGCACCAGGCCGGTCGCATTGGCGATTGCCACCATTTCGATCGCCGTCTTCGAGCCGTCGACGAATTCGACCAGCATGCGCGCATTCATGTTGCGCTCGGCCGCCTCCTTCTCGTAGTCGGCCGGCATGGCGTCGATCTTCAGCGGATTGTTCTTGCCCTTGCCGGCGGCGATGATGTTGAAGCCGAGGCTTTTGGCAAAGCCGATGATCTCCAGCGTGCAGGCGGGCTCGTCGCCGGCGGCACCGGTATAGACGACGCCGGCCTTGCGTGCCTCCTCCTTCAGGAAGCGGCCGATGGTGATGTCGGCCTCGACATTGAGCATGACGATATGCTTGCCGTTCTTCATCACTTCGAGCGCAAACAGCGTGCCGATATTGGGATTACCCGTTGCGTCGATGATGACGTCGATCCGGCCGGCCGCCGCCAGGGCATGCAAATCTTCGGTCACCGCGATCTTGCCCGCCTCGATGGCGCGATCGATCGCCGCGGCATTGCCGGCCTGAACGATGTCGGATTGGTCATGGCCAGCGAGCAGCGCCGCGTCGATCGCTGCCTGCGGCCTGACTTCGGAAATGGCGCCGATCCGCATGCCCGGCATCAGCGCGACCTGGACGACGATGTCGGTGCCCATCTGCCCGGCGCCGGCAAGCCCGATGGTGATCGGCCCCTGCTGTTCAGCGCGCTGCAGAAGTTCCGCTGCAAATTGCGGATGGGACATGTCGCTTCCTCCAGTTCCTGATGCGCCGCAGCGTCCAAATCAACGTTTTGAACATTTCTATTTGCAAATGAAAAATATTTCAACCGGCAATTGGGCATTGTCGCTCTGCAATCAGTCGAAGACGATTGGATGAGCGGTCAATCCACACGGCCGTGCCTCCGCAGTCAGAAGGACGCGGCATATTCAGGTTGATTCGGTGCAGCCTTATTGCAGCTCAGCTGCCGATTTCGAAGAAGGGCGCACCGAGCAGGCCGGGAACGACATCGATGCCTAGGCCCGGCCCATCCGGAATGCCCATACGGCTTCCCGAAACCGGCGGCATGTTGGATGCGGTGCGCACCGTCACCCATTCGTGAAAGGCGATGGCGTGCAGCCGGTGCTCCTCCGGCGTCGACAGCGACAGATGCGCCATGGCCGATGTGTCGATCTCGGCGCCGCCAGTGTCCTCGACCGTGATCATGAAGCCGAGGTCGACGGCAAGGTCGCGGATCTGGCGCGTTTTGGTGATGCCGCCGAGGCGTGAGATCTTCAGCGTCAGCCCGTCGGCGGCCCCCTTGCGATAGATGTCGAGCATATCGTCAAGCGAGGCGACGGATTCGTCGAGCACCATCGGTTTGTCGAGCGAGCGGCGCAGCGACAGGCATTCGTCGATCGTCGTGCAGGGCTGCTCGAACGTGTAGTCGATGTTGCGCGTCGCATCGGCGAACTGGCGCGCCTGGTAAGGCGTCCAGCCGGCATTGGCGTCGCAGAAGATGACGGTGCCCTTCGGCACGGCGGCGGCGACGGCTGTGACGCGTTCGATGTCGTCATGGACGTTGCCGCCGACCTTGACTTGCAGCCGGTGAAAGCCGTCCCTGACGATGCGCTTGGCGAGTGCGGCCATCGCGTCGACGGTGCCGTGAGTGACGACCTTGTAGAGTTCGGCCGTCTCGCTTTCGCGCCCACCGAGCAGCGTGACCAGCGGCACGTCGGCGGCGCGCGCCGCGAGATCCGAGCATGCCATGTCGAGCGCCGACTTGACATAGGGATGGCCCTTGAACACCGTATCCATCAGCCTGTTGATGCTTGCAAGCCCGCGTGGGTCATGGCCAATGAGATGCGGTGCGATCTCGACGACGCCGGCGCGCGTGCCGGCGGCGAAGGCAGGCGAATAGAAGTTGCCGAGCGGCGCCATCTCGCCCCAGCCGGTGAGCCCGCTATCGGCGGTGACGGCGACGATCACCGCGTAGAACGCATCGGCGACGCGCCCCTTGGACATACGATAAGGCCCGTCAACGAAGGGCTGCACGACATGGTAGGCCTTGATGGTTTTGATCTGCACGTTTTCTGTCCGTTATCTGCGGTATTAAGGGTGGCCCGCCAAGCTTATCGGGCTCGTCACGCGGTTTCTGGCCGGCCGCGGGTCAGGCTTGCACGATCAGCGTCATTTGCGCGGCGTCGCTCCAGCCCGCGCGCATAGGCGAGCAATGCCTCGAAATCGAAATCGATATGCTCCTTGGCGTGGCGCTGGGCAGCGCGCATGTCGCTGCCCTTGAGCAGCCGTACATAGGTCTCGTGAGCATCTTCGGCAGGCACCAGCTCGTTGCGCGCCCGCTGGTGCAGCGCGAAATACATCTGCAGCCGGCTGGTCAGCCGCTGCCACGTCTCAAGCAGCACCGAATTGTCGGCCCATTCATGGATCAGGCCATGCAGTTGCAGCGCCGTTTCGATCTGCCGCGTCGTGTCCAGTTCGCGCGTCGCCTGCTTCACCGCCGCATGGCGTCGGTCGATCTCGTCGAAGAAGCGCTGGTCGCGAAGCGGCCAGGTCCGCGCGATGGCGAATTCGTCGAGCACCTTGTTGAGCGAATAGGCATCGTCGATATCCTTCGCGGTAACGTCGATGACGAAGGTTCCGGCGTAAGGAATGCTGGTCAGGATGCCTTCCTGCACCAATTCGCGCATCGCCTCGCGCAGCGGCGCACGGCTCACCCGCATCTGCTCGGAAATCCTGAGTTCGTTGAGCTTCTGCCCAGGTTCCAACTGGCCGGTCAGGATCGCCCGCCGGAGCAGCGCCACGATCTCGGCGCGTCTTGTCGTGTCGGCGATCGGACTGAAATCCAGCGTTGCCATTCCGGCTGCTCCAGCAAACCGGAAGGAAAACCAGATTGTCGACAATCTTACAAGAGGCTGGTTGTGGATTTCTTGACTTCCGCTTGGCCGGCGGCTTGCGGCGCAGGCAAGGCCGTCAGGGCGCACGGCCGCAAAAGCCGACCCCGCTGAACATCACGCCGGCTTCTCGAAGCCGGCGTATGTAGCGCTTTCCCCAAGGAATTGCGTAAGACGAACATAGCAAAACGGCGCCCTTGGCGTGGGAGCCGAGGGCGCCGCGGGACCGGACCTGATGGGGGTTATCAGGTGGCCGGTTTCTCGGGCAGCGGCGAGACCGGCATTCCCGGGCCGATCTTCTGTAGATTGCCGGTAATGACCCGGTCGCCTTCGGCCACACCGCTCAAGATGGCGACCTGATCGCCATTGGTCGGTCCGAGCGAAACGATACGCTGGTCGACCGTGTTGTCCTTGCCGACGACATAGAGGTATTTGCCGAGCTGGCCTGAGCCGAGTGCCGTCTGCGGTACCATCAGCGCATCGGGCTGCTCTTTGACGTGCAGCCGGACGCGGACATATTGGCCGGGGAGCAGCGTGAACTTGGCGTTGCCGATCGTCGCCCGCGCCGTGATCGTGCCGGTCGAGCGATCGATCGTGTTGTCTATGAAGGTAAGATCGCCCTTCTGGCGCGGTTCCGTTTCACCGGGAAGCAGGACGTCGACGCTGATCGGTCCTGCGGCCCGGGCTTCCTCGATCTGTGTCAGGTCGGTCTCGCTCGGATTGAAGGTGACGTAGATCGGATCGAGCTGCACCAGGGAGTTGAGCACGGTGCCGGCAACGCTGACCAGCGTTCCGACGGAAGCCTGGCTGCGTCCGATGCGTCCCGCGAATGGGGCACGGATTTCGGTATAGCTCAAATTGAGCTCGGCGGTCCGCAAGGCGGCCTGGTTCACGGCGAGCGAGGCCTGAGCCTCACGCAAGGTGCTGGTGCGCTGGTCGAACACGTCCTTGGCGAGATAGCCGCTCTTGGCGAGCTCGCTGCCGCGCCCGAGATTGGAGCGCGCATAGTCGAGTGTTGCCGTGTCGCGCTGGATAAGCGCCTTCGCCTGCTCGAGGGCAGCCTGGAAATCCTCGGGGGCTATCTTGTAGAGAAGGTCGCCCTTCGCAACGTCACTGCCGTCGATGGCGACCTGCTCCTGCAGGTAGCCCGGCACGCGCGCCTGCAGCGTGATGCTGCGGATCGGCTCCACCCGGGCGGCGTAGTCGAGATAGATCGGGATCGTCTTCTTGACGACGCTCACCACCGGCACCGGCATGACGAAGGCTTCCGGCTTGGGTGTTGCCGCCCCGGCTGTGCCGGCGTTGAGGCTGAGGCTGCCCATGTCGAGCAGGTGAACGCTCGCCACCGAAATCGCCCCAAGGGCGACGGCCGTTCCCAGCGCGATTTTCCATTTACGCATGATCAATTCTCCAGTCCTATTCAGCCGCTTCGGCCAGGGGCTCGAAGGCGGGTTCGGCAGTTGGTTGTTCGGTCGCTTCGGAAACCGGTTCGCTCTCGCTGCGGCGCTCGCGCAGCTGCTCGATCACCGCATAGAAGACCGGCACGAACACCAGCGACAGGATCGTCGCCGCGACCATGCCGCCAAAGACGGTGGTGCCGATCGACTGCCGGCTTGCGGCACCCGCACCTGTGGCAAACATCAGCGGCAGCACGCCGAGGATGAAGGCGAAGGCGGTCATCAGGATCGGTCGCAGCCGAAGCCGCGCCGCTTCCATCGCGGCGTCGACGATGCTGAGGCCTTCTTCGCGCCGGCGCCGGGCAAACTCCACGATCAGAATCGCGTTCTTGGCCGCCAGTCCGATCAGCATGACGAAGCCGATCTGCGAATAGACGTCGATCTGCATGCCGCGCAGCCACAGCACGACGAACGCACCGAACAATGCGAGCGGCACCGCCAGCAGCACCATGAACGGCATCGCCCAGCTCTCATACTGCGCGGCCAGGATCAGGAAGACGAAGACGATTGCAAGGCCGAAGACGACGGATGCGATCGATCCTGCCTTGAGCTCCTGATAGGTGATGCCGGTCCATTCGTAGCCGAAATCTCTCGGCAATGCCGTGGCAGCGGCACGCTCCATCGCCGCCACCGCCTGGCCGGACGAAAAGCCGGGGGCGGCGCCGCCATTGATCAGCGCCGACGCATTGTTGTTGTAATGCGGCACGGTCTCGGGGCCGACGATCGGCACAAGCTTGCCCAACGTGCTCAACGGCACCATGCCACCCGACGCATTGCGGACATAGAGCCGCGATATGTCGGCCGGACCGGCGCGAGAGTCCTTGTCGGCCTGGATCGTCACCCGGAAGGTGCGGCCGAACAGGTTGAAATCGTTCACATAGAGCGAGCCGAGATAGATCTGCAGCGTGTTGAAGACGTCCGGCAGGTTGAGCCCGAGCAGCTTCGCCTTGGCGCGATCGAGATCGTAGTTGAACTGCGGCGTCGAGGTCGAGAACGACGAGAACAATTGCTGCGGGTTGAGCTCCGGCTGCTTGCGCGCCTCGGCAATCACCGCTTGCGTCGCATCGTTGAGCGCCACGCTGCCGCGGCCGGTCAGGTCCTCGACCTGGAACTCGAAGCCACCAGTGGTGCCGATGCCCGGGATCGACGGCGGGTCGAAGCTCAGCGCAAAAGCCTCCGGAATTTGCAGCAGCTTGTTGCGCACGTCGGCGACGAGTTTCGAGGCGCTCTGGTCGGGGCCGCGTTCGTCCCATGGCTTCAGGATCGCGAATTCGACCGCCGAGTTCGACTGCGCGGCACTGGTCAGGAAGTTCAAGCCGCTGATCGAGCCGACGATATCGACGCCCGGCGTGTTTTGCAGGATGTCGCGCGCCTTTTGCGCCACTGCATCGGTGCGTTCCAGCGAGGCCCCGTCGGGGAGCTGGATGACGACGAAGAAATAGCCCTGGTCCTCGACCGGAAGGAAGGTCGACGGCAGGCGCTGCCAGACGAAATAGGTCGCGACAAGTCCGGCCGCGAACACGCCGAGCATGATCCAGCGCAGGCGGATGAGAATGCGTACGCCATTCGCATAGGCATGCGCCAGCCGTTCGAAGCCCCTGTTGAACCAGCGGAACAGCACGAACTGTGTTTCCGGCCGGTGGCGCAGGAAGGCGGCGCTGAGCGACGGGGTAAGCGTCAGCGAGACGAAGGCCGAGATGCCGAAGGAGATCGCCACGGTCAGGGCGAACTGGTTGTAGAGTCGGCCGGACACGCCGGGAATGAAGGCGACCGGCACGAACACGGCCATCAGCACGGCGGTCGTGGCGATGATCGGGCCAGTGACCTCGGCCATCGCCGTGCGCGTGGCGGCCAGAGGCTTGAGGCCGGCCTCAAGTTGGCGTTCGACATTCTCGACGACGACGATGGCGTCGTCGACGACGAGGCCGATCGCCAGCACCATGCCGAGCAGGCTGAGCATGTTCAGCGAGAAGCCAAGCATATGCATGACGGCCAGCGTCGTCACCAGCGACACCGGAATTGCGATCGTCGGGATGATCGTGGTGCGCCAGCTTTGCAGGAAGATGAACACCACGGCGACGACCAGGACTAGCGCTTCGCCGAGCGTGATCAGCACGTCGTGCATTGAGGCCGAAACGAAACGTGTCGTATCGTAATGCATGGCGTAGCTGACGCCCTTCGGGAAACGGGCTGACAGCTCCTGCATCTTGTCCTTGACGCGCTGCTGCAGATCGAGCGCGTTGGAGCCCGGCATCTGGTAGACCGCGAGCACCACCGTCGGGTCCTTGCCGAAGAAGGCCGACGACGAATATTGCAGCGCACCGAGTTCGATGCGCGCAACGTCGCGCAGCCTGACCAGCGAACCGTTGGCGGTATTGGCCCGCACGACGATGTCGCCGAACTCCTTGGGATCGCTCAGCCTGCCGACGGCGTTGACCTGCATCTCGAAGGCAGTGCCGGCCGGAGCCGGTGATTGCCCGATCTTGCCGGCCGCCACCTGGACGTTCTGCTCGGCGACGGCGTTCTGCACGTCGACGGCAGTAATGCCGAGATTGGCGAGCTTGTCGGGGTCGAGCCAAATGCGCATCGAATAGCGCCGCTCGCCGAAGATCTGCACGTCGCCGACGCCGGGCAGGCGCTTCAGCGGATCGACCACCTGCAGATAGGCGAGATTGCTCAGCGCGACCGGATTGACGGAACCGTCCGGCGAGGTGAGGTCGACGATCAGGACGAAGTTCGGGTTCTGCTTCTTGATCGTCACGCCGCCCTGATTGACGATGGCCGGCAGCGAGGAAGCCGCCTGCGAAACGCGGTTCTGGACGTCGACGGCCGCCGTGCTCAGATCGTAGCCGACGTCGAAGGTGATGGTGATCGTCGACGAGCCGTCATTGGAGCTCGACGACGACATATAGATCATGCCTTGGACGCCGTTGATCTGCTGTTCGAGCGGTGTCGTCACCGTGTCGGCGACGACCTGCGCGCTGGCGCCCGGGTAGTGGGCGCTGACCACGACCTGGGGCGGCGTGATGTCGGGAAATTGCGAGACCGGCAGAAGGAAATAAGAGATCCCCCCGGCGAGCACCATGATGATGGCGATCGCCGACGCAAAGATCGGACGATGGATGAAGAAGTTTACCATGAGATGCACGCCTCGCCCGATGTTCTGGCCCGGCCGAAGGCCTTGGCCACCCTGGACAGCCGCCGGCTGCGCGTTGAGCCGGAATCTTCGAGAAAGCCGAAATCTTGCAGGGGACGACGCGGCGCATTGCGGCGCTCGGCCTGCTCGTCCGCCAGCGCACGCAGCATCGCCTCGAAAGACCGCGGGTCGACGCGGTCGGCTTTCATCAGCATGCGGATCATCGGATCCCTCACGACTTCATCGATCGTCAGATCATTGCGCTGCGACATCGAAGCGGCTCCTGGTTTTGGCGATACGCGGCAAGCCGCGGATCTGGTGTTTTCTTGCTCGCCGGCCGAGGCCGTGCGGTGCGGTTCGTCCCCTTGCCGATCGGGGCGGGGCTGATGACCGGCACTTGCGAATTTGACATAATGCAATGCGGGTGTTACAGGTAAGTAACATCTCTAACGTTACAGACCGGTAACACCCTAGTCAAGAGGTGCACCGAGGGAATTTCGGAAACGCAATCACGGAGGTTTTGATGACAGACGGTGTTGTGGAGCGTGTTCGCCCCCGGGACAGGATCCTGGAGACGGCACGGGACATGTTTCACAAGCATGGCATTCGCGGCGTCGGCATCGATGCCATCACCGAGGCTGCCGGCACCAACAAGATGACGCTCTACCGGCATTTCGAGTCCAAGGACGACCTGATCATCGAATGTCTGCGGGCGACCGCCTGCAGCGCTAACGCGATGTGGGAGAAGTTCGAGGCGGAGAATCCGGGCGACAAGCTGGCGCAGCTGCACGCCTGGGTCCGGATGGCGGCCGATTGCCTGATGTCGGATCGCCGCGGTTGCGACATGGCCAACGCCGCCATCGAGCTGAGCGAGGCCGATCATCCGGCAAGGCAAGTGATCAAGGAACTCAAGGAAGCGCAGCGCGAGCGTCTGGTCTCGCTGTGTCGCGATGCGGGTATCGGACAGGCCGAGCTTCTCGCCGATACGCTGTCGCTTCTGCTCGAGGGCGCCCGCGTCAGCCTGCAAAGCGTCGGCGCCGAGGGCCCGAGCGCGCAGTTCGTCCGCATGGCGGAAGGCCTGATCACTTCTTTCAGGGCCAGATAATCTCGCAAGCGGCGAAACGATCCGCGGCGTTTCGATTGCGCGCCGTGCCGCCGGGTGATGTCTCGTCCATCGCGATGTGCCATCTCGCGTCTCCCTTGCCCCAACAGCATTGCTGGCGCGGCGTTGTTTGCTGGTCGTGAGGCAGGATAGGGCCGCTGGCGAACCGGTGAGAGTGACAAGTGTGGCAGGATTCTGCCCGACAAGCCGCGGCGAAGCTCAACGATTTGCGGATGAACAGCCGTGTCCGAAGCTAGTAACGACCCCAAGCATCGCCCCCTATCCCGGCGCTGGAACAAAAAAAGCCCGCTGCCGGGAGGAGGTGGCAGCGGGCTCGATTTCGAATACGGCACGGGAGGAGGTGTACCGCACTCAGCGTCGGCATCGCATCTGGGAGGAGTAGATGGCCGACACCTGCGAAACTATCAATTGCCCAATGATTCGGCAACCAAAAAAGTTGCATAGGTGATGTGCAGATTTGCGGTATCAACCGAATTTTAACGATCAAGGCCCGAGCGACCATCGCCCCCGCACGACATCACTGCACCGGGACATTTTCCTTGAAGATCAGGCGCGGCTCGATGAATTTCCGCGTTAGATAGGGCGCCGACGAAGCGATCGAGCCGAGCAGGCGAATGACCAACTGTTCGGCGATCAGCCGCGCATTCTGGTCGATGACGACGTCGAGCAGATCGTCGACCAGATAGCCGCGCGTCTCGCGCGTCAGGTCATGGCAGATGAACACCGGCTTCGTCCGCGGCCTGGCTTCGAGCAATGCTTTTGCCACGCCCGAGCGCCCGGCCCCGATACAGTAGATGCCGAGCAGCTCCGGCTCGTTGTGCAGCGCCTTCATGGTCGCGGTATAACTGACCTCCGGCTCGTCGTTGATCTCGACGGCGCTGGTGACGGCCAGGTTGGGGAACTCCTCGCCGAGCACGGAGCGAAAGCCCATCTCGCGTTCCTCGTGGCCGCGATAGGAGCGTGAGCCGACCACCATCGCCAGATGGCCCTGGCGGCCGCCGAGGAACCGTCCCATCAGCAGCGCCGCGGTGCGGCCGGCCACTCTGTTGTCGATGCCGACATAAGCTGAGCGCGGCGCGCCGGGAACGTCGGACACCAGCGTGACAAGGCGGATGCCGGCCTCGACGATCTCGCGCAAGATGTTGCGCGTTCTCGGATGGTCGATGGCGATGACGCCGACACCGTTCGCCTTGAGCGAGAGGTTTTCGACGGCCGTCTGCAAGGCACTCGGCGAGATGCCGGCGAGCTGGTGGATGCGGCAGGAGGCGACCAGCGGCAGGCGCGCCGCATAATCCTCGATGTGCCTGGCCAGATCGGCCATGAAGGCATTGCTGCCCATCGGCAGGAAGAATTCGAGATGTGCCGGCCGCGAGGGCAACGCGACCTGGTCGACGACCGGCAGATAGCCGAGCTGCTTGGCCGCCTCCATCACGCGCTGCCGGTTGGCGGCACTCGCCCCCGGCCGGTTGTTGAGCACACGGTCGACCGTCGCGGTCGACAGGCCGCAGCTCCTGGCAATATCCGAAACGGTGGCTTTCATGTCGCAACCATGTGGCGATGCGATCCAGTGCCTCGACGATAAGCCCGGCCCGGCTGCTCACCCGGGCCGTTGCGTGCCCTCGGCCAGCGCGTCACGGATCTCCTTGTCCGACATGCCGGTGATGACGCGCTCGACTTCGGCGACGCTGGTCTTCTTCGGGTCGATATCGTCGGCGACCACCTTGCCGCGGCGCATGACGACGATGCGGTCGACCACCTGGAAGACATGATGGATGTTGTGGGCGATGAAGATGCAGGAATGGCCGGAATCGCGGGCACTGCGCACGAAGCTCAGCACCCCTTGCGTTTCGGCGACGCCGAGATTGTTGGTCGGCTCGTCGAGGATGATGAGGTCGCTGTCGAAATGCATGGCGCGCGCAATCGCCACCGCCTGCCGCTCGCCGCCGGAGAGTGAGCCGATCGGCGTCGTCGGCGGGATGTTCTTCGAGATGCCGACCTGCTTGAGCAGGTCACGGGCAACCACGTTCATCGCCTCCTGGTCCATGCGGTTGAGGAAACGCGGCGGCTTGATCGGCTCGCGTCCAAGGAACAGGTTACGGGCGATCGACAGCTGCGTCACCAACGCGGAATCCTGGTAGATCGTCTCGATGCCATGGGCGATGGCGTCGCTGGTACTGCGCAAATTCACCTTCTTGCCGCGGATAAAGATGTCGCCGCTGGTCAGCGGGACCGCGCCCGACAGCACCTTGATCAGCGTCGACTTGCCGGCGCCGTTGTCGCCGAGCAGTCCGACGATCTCTCTTTCGTTGACATGGAAATTGGCATCAACCAGCGCCTGCACACGCCCATAGGACTTGCGGATGTTCGTCATGCGGATCAGTGGCTCGACCATCGTCTCAAGTCCCTGCCTGATGCCGGCGTTCCAGCCATGAGTGGAGCGCCATCATGCCGAGGATGATGGCGCCGATGAAGATGTTGTAGGCAAGGCCCGGCACACCGATCAGCACGATGCCGTTGCGCATCACGCGCAGGATCAGGATACCGAGCACCGTGCCGATGATTGTGCCGCGCCCGCCGGTCAGCGCCGTGCCGCCGATCACTACCATGGCGATGACTTCGAGCTCGTAGCCGGTACCGCTGTTGGGGTTGGCCGCCGAGGTACGCAGCGAGGAGATGACGCCGGCGAGCGAGGCCAGGATCGACGACAGGATGAACAGGCCGATCTTGACGCCGCTGACATTGACGCCGCGCGCCCTTGCAGCACTCGGGTTGCCGCCGGCCGCCTGGATCCAGTTGCCGGTCCGGCTCTGCGTCAGCACGTAGCCGAGCGCGATTGCGGCGGCGATGAACCAGAACAGCGACATATAGATACGGAACGGCCCGATGAAGAAATCGCCGACCAGGGCTTCCGCCAGCCAGCTGCCCTCGGCGCTCCAGGTCCGCTGCGGAAACCCGCTGGTGACGAACAAAGCGGTGCCGCGCACCACCAGCAGCATGCCAAGCGTCACCAGGAAGGACGGGATCTTGAGCTGCGTCACGAACCAGCCATTGACCAGTCCGATGAAGGCAGCGACCACCAGCGCAACGACGAAGGCGGCTTCGAGCGAGGCGACGCCGCTGTTGAACAAGGTCCACATCAGGACCGGCGAGAAGCCGAACACCGAGCCGACCGAGAGGTCGAATTCGCCTGATGTCATCAACAGCGTCATCGCCAGCGCGATCAGCCCGAGTTCGACCGTGAAGGCCAGCGTGTTCGAGATGTTTTGCGGCGACAGGAAGTCGTGGTTGATGCCCCAGAACACGGCGATCTCGATGACGAGCAGCACGAACGGCCCGAACTCAGGCCGCGCGATCGAGCGTTGGATAAGAGAACGATTTTCCACCTTGGACCCGCGATAGGATTGGATTTGGCCGAGACCGCAAGCGGTTCGGCGGAATGATGAGACGGTCACGGCCTCCGAAGCGGCCGTGACCAACTCGATCGCGGACCTATTTGCCGGACAGGATCTTGTCGTATACCGCGGCGGTGTCCTTCTCGTAGAGCGCGCCGGTGATCACGTCGAAGCCTGGCGGGATACCGCTTGCCGCCATGTTGGCGAGCGAGAGCGCGACATAGCTGGTCGCCTGCGGATCCTGCCACTGCGCGGCATTGACGTAGCCGTTCAGCACTTCCTGGGTGGTGTCGAGCGAGTTGCCCCAGCCGACGACCGGGATTTCGCCCGGCTTGACGCCGACCTGGTCGAACACTCGCTTGATCGAACCGGTGACCAGGTCGCCGAGGCCGATAACCGCCTTGACCTTGGCCCTGTTGGCGGTGAGGTAATCGACCATGCGGTTGATCACTTCGGCCTGGTCGAGCGTCGCTTCGGTGATTTCGTAGGTGATGCCGAGCGGCTCGAACACGCTCTTGATGCCTTCCTCTTCCTGGACGCCATAGGTGGCGCCGGGAATCTCGACCGGCATCCAGACGAAGTCGCCCTTCTTCACCAGGCCCTTGTCGACCAGATACTGCGCCCAGTGCTTGCCGAAGGTGACGTTGTCGCCGCCGACATAGGCGTTGAAGTCCGCCTTCGGGTCGGGCGTGTTGAAGTTGATGATCGGGATGTTCGCCGCCCGCGCTTCCTTGACGATCTCGACAAGGCTGCCCGGATCAGGGCTGGTCGTGGTGATGCCGTCGGCCTTCGCGGAAATCGCGGCGCGAATAGCCTCCTGCTGCGACGCCACGTCGCCATTGTGGAACGATGTGTTGACAGTGTTGCCGGTGTCCGCCGCCCATTGCTTGGCCCCGGCAAGGAAGTAGGTCCAGACCGGATCGGCCGGGCCGCCATGCGAAATCCAGTAGAACGTCTTGGCCTGTGCCGCGGCCGGAATGGCCAGCGCCACTACCAAGCCAAGTACAAGCAGTCTTAGCCTCGTCAGCATGTGATTTCCTCCCATTTGAACCGAACTCCTCCTCCGACGACGATCACCGCGAAAGGCCGTGCGCGGCCAAAACGGTGGTCGCATTTTGCCAGCGTCGACCTGGGCGCATTAGAGCATTCCCTTTTTCGATCGATGGCAAGCCTCCATCCGCCAATGGACGTTGGCGCAATGCACGACGCCATCAGCAATCCCATCAGATTGCATCAGTTTGGCTGATATTTTCCAGGCGGCCGACGATCGGCCCTGCGACCGTCACGCAATGCCGCGCGGCGGCGCGCCGAGCACGGATTGCTCTAGGTCGATAAGCGTCCCGGTCATCAGCCCGGAGGCGTCGCTGAGCAGGAACAGCGTTAGCTGGGCGACTTCGTCCATGGTCAGCAATCGACCAAGCGGCAGGCCGGCGGCGGCGATCTTTGCCCAGTTTTCGCCCTTGCCCAGCGTGCGCGCCTGCATCTCTTGTTCGGCCGGCGTCGCTACCCAGCCCATGTTGATGCCGTTGACGCGGATGCGATCGGAAAGATGCGCGTTGGCAATGTTTCTGGTCAGCGTCGAAAGCGCGCCCTTGGTGGCGGAATAGATGGCAAGGTCCGGCGCACCGCAATGCGCATTTACCGACAGTATGTTGACGATGGCGCCCGCCGCCCGCCGTCTCTTCATGTCGGCTACGGCCGCCTGCATGAGGAAGAACGGCGCGCGCGCATTGACGGAAAACAACCTGTCCCAGTCGTCGATTGTGCCAGTTTCCAGCGAGGCCCGGTCGGTGAGGGCCGCAGCGTTCACCAGACAATCGATGCGGCCGAGTCTTTTGATGGCTTCCGCCATGACAGCTGCAGGCGCGGCCGGATCTCCAAGCTCGGCCTGGATGAAGACGACGGGCCGGCTTGGTCGTGAAAGCTCTTCGGCGATGCGTGCGCCACGCTCGGCATTGCGGCCGACAATGGCGATCCCTTCGCCGCCGCCGGCTGAGGCCAGCCGGGCGATGGTCTCGCCAAGCCCTTGCGTCCCGCCGGTAACGACAAGGGTCTTGCCCTCAAGAGCGACGATCAATGGACTCTCCCGAATGCTGACGAGCAGGTAATTTCCAATCAGAGAATTCTAGATCTATCGGATGTTAGGCTGGGGACTAGATGAGGTCGGCCCTTGCGAGGTCACGCATCAGATGGCTGGCGCCGTAGGTCCAGTGTGGGCAGTCGGGTGACAGCCGCACGCGGTTGACCAAGGCACCGAACTTCTCCGAGGATATGGTGACGATGTCGCCGACCTTGTGGGTAAAGCCCTTGCCTGTTTCGCCGCGATCCTTCGACGGCACGAACATCGTGCCGAGATAGAGCGCCAGCCCGTCCGGGTATTGGTGATGTGGCCCCATGGCGGCGGCGACCAACTCTTCTGGCGAGCGGCTGATCTCGGCCATCGAACTGGCGCCTTCGAGCGAGAATCCATCCTCGCCTTCGACTTTCAACCGTACGATCGCCTGCTTCACGTCGCCGATGGAAAATGTCTCATCGAACAGCCGGATAAAGGGGCCAAGTGCTGCCGAAGCGTTGTTGTCCTTGGCTTTGCCGAGCAGCAGCGCCGAGCGCCCCTCGACGTCGCGCAGATTGACGTCGTTGCCGATCGTCGCCCCGACGATCCTGCCGCTGCTCGCGGCGATCATGGCGATCTCCGGCTCCGGATTGTTCCATGTCGAAACCGGATGCAGGCCGACATCGGCGCCGAAGCCGACCGAGGCCATCGGCTGGCATTTGGTGAAGATCTCGGCATCGGGGCCTATGCCGACTTCCAGATATTGCGACCAGGCGCCGCGCGCAATCAGCTTGGCCTTGATCTCCATCGCTTCCGGCGAGCCGGGCTTGAGCTTCGACAGATCGTGGCCGATCAGCCCGGCGATGTCGGCGCGAATGGCGTCGGCCTTGTCGGCTGAACCGCGCGCCTGCTCCTCGATCACCCGTTCGAGCAGGCTGACGACAAAGGTGACGCCAGACGCCTTGATCGCCTGCAGGTCGACGGGGGACAGCAGGTACGGTTTCCCCGGATCGCGCGCTGTCTCGAAACTGTTGGCCGCAATGGCGTCGAGCGGGCCGATCGGCCGCCCCTTTGCCGAGCGGACGTGTCCTGCCGGATCCGGCAATTCGCAAACGTCGCGTACGGTCGGTGCCACATTTGACGTGATGTCGAAGACCGTGCCGTCACGCACCGTGACCACCAGCGGATGGGAAGCATCACTCGCCCGGGCGCGGCCCACGAAGAGGCCTTCGGCGGGCAAATGTGTGGCGTTCGTCATGGCTTGTATTTCCTGTTGTCTTGTCCTTCGGCCGCGGCACTTTCAACAAATTCCCGGCAAAGGTCTATCCCGTTTCGAAGGCCAGCTTTGTCAATCTGTTAAGGTCGTCTTGCGCGGCTGGATCGTAATCGATTTCGCCCTGCGCCAATGGCGAGCCGAAAACAGGCTGTCAAATCCATGAAATCGTCATTAGGATTTTCACTGAAAAGCGCAGCCCAGGTGACCCTTGTCCTTACGGTTTTCCGATCCGATCTGGCAAAGGCCGCGGACAGCCACCGCGTTCCAGTCGCTTGTTCCTGCAGGCCAATGCGTCGATGTCGTCATCGTCGGCGGCGGCATCATGGGGCTGTCAACGGCCTTGCACGCTGCCCGGCTCGGCCTTGCGGTCCAGGTGCTGGAGGCCGGCGAAATTGGCAATGGCGCGTCCGGCCTCAACGGCGGTCAGGTTATTCCTGGCCTGAAATACGATCCGGACTGGCTGCTGGAGCATTTTGGTCTCGAACGCGGCGAGGCGCTCGTCAACTTTGCCGCCTCGACGGCGGACGCCGTTTTCGAAATGATCCGCGACGAAAGACTGGCGGTGCCGTTCGTCCGCAATGGCTGGATCCAGGCCGCCCACACCGAGACCGCGCTGAAAGCGGCGGCGAATCGGGATCGGCAGTGGCGGGCGCGGGGCGCCGATGTCCGGTTGCTGAGCGGGACGGAGATCGCGACGATGACCGGCGCGCAAGGCTATCTCGGCGGCTGGCTCGATCGCCGTGCCGGCGTCATCGACCCGCTCGCCTACACGTCGGAACTGGCGCGCGTCGCTGCAGCGACAAGCGTGAACATCGCCGAGCGCCAGAACGTGATGCAGATTAGCAAGAATGCCGGCAATTGGCACGTTTTTACGGAAAGCGGCGCCGAACTCAAGGCCAAGGCGATTGTCCTGTCGACCAACGCCTATACCGGCGGCCTGCTTCCCGGCCTCGCCGAGACGATCATCCCGCTGCATTCCTTTCAGATCGCGACAGCACCGCTATCGTCCAATCTCGCGGCGGCGATCCTGCCGGAGGGGCAGGCGGTTTCGGATTCGCGCCGCATCCTCGTCTATTACCGCAAGAGTGCCGATGGTCGGCTGGTGCTCGGCGGACGCGGCCGCATGGCCTTGCCGAACAGCCCGGCCGACTGGGCGCATCTGGAACGCGCGCTGCTGCGGCTCTACCCGGCGCTGTCCGACGTGGCCATTGAAAAGCGCTGGTTCGGCCGGGTGGCAATGACGCCGGACCATCTCCCGCATATCCACGAGCCAGAGAAGGGTCTGCTGGCGGTCGTCGGTTGCCAGGGCCGCGGCGTTGGCCTGATGACGGCGCTTGGCGAGCGCATCGCCTCCTATCTGTCGAATGGCGACACCAGGCAATTGCCGTTCCCGGTCTCGCCGATCCGGCCGATCCCGTTTCACGCCTTTCGGCAGGTCGGCGTTGCCGCGACCATCGCCTGGTACCGGATGCTGGACGCCTTCGAACGCTGACGTTCATGCCCAAGCGTCAAACAGCTTGACAGCTTCACGAATATGAAAAAAGCTTGGTCGATTTCAAATTATGATGGGCAGCCGATGTCGACCGTCGCCGCAACGCAGTCGCTGCCGGAAACCCGGTCTTCGCCGGGTTTTCGCTTCGCCATGCTGCTGCCCGGCGGGCTCGTCACCTTTCTGCTGATCCTTTTCGCCCTTGGCCTTGTGTTCTTCCTCGCCTTCCGCGGAAATGACGGCTCGCTGCTGGGGGCTGGTTTCACCCTTGCCAATTTCGTCACCGTGGCAACCGATCCGCTGTATTGGACGGTGACATTGCGCTCGCTGGGCATCGCCGGCCTGGTGACGCTGGCAACCGTCGTCACGGCGTATCCTGTCGCCTACTATCTGGCCTTTCATGCCGGGCGGCGACGCGGGCTGCTGTTGCTCCTGCTGACCCTGCCATTCTGGACCAGTTATCTGCTGCGCGTCTTCGCCTGGAAGATCGTGCTTGCCTATAATGGCGTGCTGAACTCGGCGCTGATCGAAAGCGGCATTTGGTCGGAGCCGACATTGGCCTTCCTTAATACGCCGGCAGCGGTCATCGTCACGCTTGCCCACGCTTATGCCCCGTTCGCCATCCTGCCCATCTATGTGGCGCTGGACACGATCCCGAAATCGCTGCTCGAAGCCGCTTCCGATCTCGGCGCAAGACCGTTCACCAGCTTCCGCCGCATCGTGCTGCCCAATTCGATGCCGGGCGTGCTGGCGGCGGCCCTCGTCGTCTTCGTGCCGACCGTCGGCGACTATGTCACCCCGGCGTTGGTCGGCGGCCCGGCCAGCACCATGATCGGTACTCTGATCCAGGCCGAGTTCGGCAAGGCAAATGACTGGCCGTTCGGCGCCGCACTCGCCGTCGCCGTCATGCTGGTCATCCTCGCCGTGGTGCTGGTGGTGCGCTTCGCCGACCGCCGATACGGCAGCCGCACATGAACGCGGCGCGTGTCGATGCAAAACAGGGCGGCGGCTGGCTCGGCGCCTATGTCCTTGCCTATTTGATATTCCTGTATTTGCCGATATTGCTGATCCCGCTGTTTTCCTTCAACGATTCGATCCAGGCGGCGTTTCCGCTGCAAGGCTTCACGCTTGAATGGTACGGCACGCTTTACGGCAATTCGGCGCTGTCCGGCGCGCTTGCCACCAGCCTCGTCATCGGCGCAATTGCTGCCACCGGCGCAACACTCTGCGGCGTGACCGTGTCCTATATGGACCTCTATGGCCGCTCGCCGCTGGCCGTCGCGATCAGTGCTATAGCGCGGCTGCCGATCCTCATCCCAGGCGTCATCGTCGGCATATCGCTGCTCATCCTGGTCAACCTCGCCGGCTTTGGGCCGTCGCGCATTGCCATTGTGCTCGGGCATGTATTGGTGGCGCTGCCGACGACGGTGGTGGTCATGCGCAGCCGCTTCGCCGCCATCCCGAAGACCATCCGCGAGGCAGCGCTCGACCTCGGCGCTTCCGACTGGACGACCTTCAGACGGGTGATGCTGCCGCTTAGCCTGCCGGCCATTATTTCGGCGTTCATGCTGGCCTTCCTGACCTCCTTCGACGAGTTCATCGTCGCCTTCTTCCTTGCCGGCACCGAGCCGACGCTGCCGCTTTATATCTGGAGCCAGCTGCGCTTCCCGAAATCGCTGCCGACCGTCATGGCGCTCGGCACTTCGATCCTGGCCGTGTCGTTCCTCATCGCCGCACTCGCCGAAATGCTTCGCCATCGCGGGCTTGCTGCCACCCGGCGGTCAGCGCCCGCCAACCTGTCAAAACCAGAAGAAACCGAAGGAGGAGAACTGCAATGGCATTCGACCTGAAATCGATAACGGCAAAGACAGCGAAAACCGGATTGGCTGCGTTCGCGCTGGCGCTTGCGTCGACTGTCGCCTTTGCCGGGGACAAGCTGCAATATTTCACCTGGTCGGGCTATGAACTGCCCGACTTCAACAAGAGCTTCCTCGCCGCGCACCCCGATGGTGTCGAAGCTTCGATGTTTGGCGACGACGATGACGCTTTCACCAAGGTCAAGGCCGGCTTCCGCCCCGATGTCGCTCACCCATGCTATGACAAGGTGGCGCGCTGGAACAAGGAAGGCCTGCTGCAGCCGATCGACACCAAGCGCATCAAGAACTGGGATTCGATCTTCCCGGTCTTTAAGAACCTGCCCGACCTGCAGGCCGGCGACGGCAAGGTCTGGATGGTGCCGTGGGACTGGGGCAACACCTCGATCCTCTACCGCACCGATCTGGTGAAGAACCCGGAAGCCAGCTGGAACCTGCTTTGGGACAAGCAATATGCCGGGCGCATGGCGACCATCGATGCCGTCCACGACACACCGGTGGTGGCGGCCCTTCTCGCCGGCGTCAATCCATTCGACATGACACCGGAACAGATGGACAAGGTGGCAGAAAAACTTCGCGAGCAGCGCCCGCTGCTCTCGAACTACACCACCGACATGACCTCGGTCGAACAGGCATTGGCCAGCGGCCAGCTGGTCGCGGCCATGACCTGGAACGCCTCGGCCACCTCGCTGAAGAAGCAGGGCGTGCCTGTCGAGTTCATGAAGCCGAAAGAAGGCATGCTGACCTGGGCTTGCGGCTTCGTCATGCTCAAGGACGCCAAGAACGTCGACCTAGCCTATGACTTCATCAACAGCCGGCTGGAGACGGATTCCGGAAAGTATCTGATCCAGGCCTACGGCTATGGCAGCTCGACCAGCTCGGCTTTCGCCGCCGTGCCGAAGGAGGAGTTGGAGAAACTGCAGCTGCCTTCCGATCCCGAGGTGATGCTGAAGACCACCATCTTCACCGGCCCGATGAAACAGAATGACGAACTCGCCAAGATGTTCGAGAAGGTCAAGGCAGGCGGCTGAGTTCGCAATTCCTTCTCCCGTTGCGGGAGAAGTGTCGCCGAAGGCGGCGGATGAGGGGTGTTCCAGATGGCGCCAACGGCACTCCGGCCGACACCCCTCATCCGTCTCGGCGCTTCGCGCCGATCCACCTGCTCCCACAAGGGGAGAAGGGGAACCTTACCAAACAAGGACGAACGAATGGACATGTTGGACGAAGCGGCTGAAAAGCCGAAGGACGACGCCGACGTCAGGGTCGGCCGGCGCGTGCGGGCGCTCAGGCTGGAGCGCAATCTCTCCCTGGCCGAACTCGCCGCCAAAGCCGGCGTCTCGATCGGTGCGCTGAGCCAGATCGAGCGCGGCATGTCGTCATTGCGGGTGCGAGTGATCTGGCCGCTCGCCGCCGCACTCGACATCGAGCCGTCGGCGCTGATCGTTGACGGCAACGATGCCGGCAACGATCTTTATTGCGTGCGCGCCAACAGCCGGCGTCAGATCCCGGTCAAGTCGGAAGGCATCGCCAAGGCGCTGCTGTCGCCGCCGGCTGCCACGCTGACCGGCATGCTGGTGACGGTGGAAGCCGGTGGCGGCACCGCCGAAGCCTACGCCCATGCCGGCCATGAATTCGGCTTCGTCCTGTCGGGCGAGGTCGAGCTGGTGGTCGATTCGACCAGATACGGGCTGAAGGCCGGTGACAGCTTCGCCTTCAAGAGCACCTTGCTGCATGCCTTCCGCAATCCGGGCAGCGAGCGCTGCCAGATCCTGTGGGTCAACACCACCAAGCCGTCCGAGGTTCGCGATGGCGCCTGATCCGCTCGTCCGGCTGGACAAGGTCTCCAAGATTTTCCCCGGCGGCATCGTCGGGCTCGACACTGTCGATCTCAATATTTCGCGCGGCGAGTTCCTGACCCTGCTCGGACCGTCCGGCTGCGGCAAGACCACCAGCCTGCGGGTCATCGCTGGTTTCGAAGGCCCGTCGAGCGGCAGGGTCCTGCTCGAAGGGCGCGACATCACGGGGCTCAGGCCCTTCGACCGCCCGGTCAACACCGTATTCCAGGACTACGCGCTGTTTCCGCACATGAACGTCGCCGAAAATGTCGGCTTCGGCTTGTCGCTGCGCAAGCTCGCGGGTGCCGAACAGGCAAAGCGCGTCGGCGCAGCGCTCGACATGGTCGGCCTTGCCGACAAGCTCGGCGCCCGCGTGTCCGAATTGTCGGGTGGCCAGCGCCAGCGCGTCGCGCTTGCCCGCGCCATAGTCTGCGAACCGCGCGTGCTGCTGCTCGACGAGCCGCTGTCGGCGCTCGATGCGCATCTTCGCGAACAGATGCAAGTCGAATTGAAGCGCCTGCAGTCGCGCCTCGGCACCACTTTCGTCATGGTCACGCATGACCAGACCGAGGCGCTGTCGATCTCTGACCGCATCGTCGTCATGAACAAAGGCCGCATCGAGCAGATCGCGCCGCCGGCGACCCTCTACGACCGGCCCGCCACCAAATTCGTCGCCAGCTTCATCGGCACGATGAACATTCTGCAGTCGCGCTTTGTCGGCCGCGACGGCGAGCGCTTGCGGTTCGCCGCCGGCGCCCTGCCGCTGGAAGCGGTTTCGGAGACGGGCGAATTGCCTGGCGAGGGCACGGTGCGCACCATCGGCGTGCGTCCGGAGGATCTTTTGGCGACGACCGAGGCCACGGCCGGCACTGTACCGGTGCGGGTGAACAGCATCGTCTTCCACGGCCGCACCTTGCGCCTTCATGCAGAGCTGGGGCAGGGGACACAGGTGGTGATCGACGCGCCACGCCCGACAGAGGGTTTTCAATTCAGCGTCGGCGATGTGGCGCATATCAGCCTGCGCCGCGGCGCCAACTGCCCAATGCTGCCCAGCTAGAGCGTCGGACATTCAGGTTGAATCGCGAAGGATTCCGCTAACGTCGGGTTTGTGATTCACTTCCTTAAGGAGGTGATTTGCCATGCCCAAG